>NZ_JAQFJH010000045.1:0-1046 GCF_030440025.1 Streptococcus sp. SO2 | reverse complement strand
AATATCTTTTGAGAACTCACGAGTAAGTTCTCCTTTAGGTCCTTTTACAGTTACAACGTTGTCATTGTTAGTGATTTCAACACCAGCAGGCAACACGATAACTTTATTACCAATACGTGACATGTTTTTATTCTCCTGTTAAATTGTCAGGCCATGACGGCCAGTTTTCACGGGGTTAAATCGATTTCTCGATTTAAAGGAACATTTAGATTTCAATTTCAAAGTGAATCTAGGCATCGTCTCGCAGGCATAACTTTGGGTTAGGCTAGAAACGATAACGAAGAGTCACAAAGAAATTGGGAACTAAATATTACCAAACGTAAGCGATAACTTCCCCACCAACGTTCTTTTGGCGAGCTTCTTTATCAGTAAGCAAACCTTCTGAAGTTGAAAGGATAGCAATTCCAAGACCGTTAAGTACTTTTGGAAGATCTTCACGTTTTTTGTAGACACGAAGTCCTGGTTTAGAAACACGTTTCAAGTTAGTGATAACTTTTTCACCGTTTGGTCCGTATTTAAGGAATACACGGATGATGCCTTGTTTGTCATCTTCGATGATTTCTACGTTCTTAACAAAACCTTCGCGTTTAAGGATTTCAGCAATCCCTTTTTTGATGTTTGATGCAGGTACTTCAAGTACTTCGTGTTTTGCTTGGTTAGCGTTACGAATACGAGTTAGGAAGTCTGCGATTGGGTCAGTCATAACCATTTTATTTTCTCCTCTTACTAGTAGTTTGCAAGTTGCACTTGCTAGTTAATGATTGAGCTGGGCTCAGATAGTATTGACACATTCAAACAAGATAATCTCATTTGAACACGAGCTACAACCTGGGCAAAAAAGATAGATTTGTCTTGGAGTATCGCTCCTGCACCAAATCTCCTATTTTTGCTAGGGTTGTTACGCTCTTTGTATCATGATATTACCAAGATGCTTTTGTTACACCAGGAATTTGTCCTTTGTAAGCTAATTCACGGAAGCAAACACGGCAAAGTTTAAATTTGCGGTAAACTGAATGTGGACGACCACATTTTTCACAACGAGTATA
>NZ_JAQFJH010000044.1:0-1086 GCF_030440025.1 Streptococcus sp. SO2 | reverse complement strand
CTTGCAGGAGTTGTTTTTGTCCTTTTAGGACTTTTCCTATTTACAAACCCAGTAGCTAATCTTGTTGCTTACAGCTGGTGGATTGCATTTGGTTTACTGGTTTCTTCTATAGCAGCTATTTTAGGCTATTTCTCTGTACCAAAAGTGCTTCGCTCACCAGCTCATCTTTTCCAAGGGATTGTTAATCTTCTCTTAGCTCTTTACCTCGTTGCCTATGGCTTTGTGACGCTGCCAGTTGTCATTCCAACTATTTTAGGAATTTGGTTAATTGTAGAAGCCATTATAGCTTTCTTTAAAGGCAATCGTCTGGGATTGATTTTCCCTATTATTGGCAACCATATCATGTGGGTAGCCTTGCTTGCATTTTTACTAGGTCTAGTGATTTTGTTCAATCCAGTAGCTACAAGTGTCTTTGTCGTTTATGTCGTTGCCTTTGCATTTTTAATTGTTGGTTTCACCTATATCCTTGATGCCTTTCGTAAATAATCTAGCTGCCATTTTGGGCATATTAAAAAAGCTGGGAAGTTACATTCTCAGCTTTTTCTGTTGCTTCCTTAGCTCAGTTGGTAGAGCAGTAGACTCTTAAGCTATGGGGCGCAGGTTCGAGCCCTGCAGGGGGCATCTAAATCAACAGAAATAAGCCTTGAAACCAAGGCTTTTTTTAACGTCTAATAGCTTTTTGTAGAAAAGTATTTAAAAATAAAAGAGAAGAGAATCTCTCACTCTCTTCTCAGTATATCTTATTAAATTTAGTTTTTCTTAATCTACCTGATTTTCCTTTGCAACGACAAATTCTTTAACCAGTCGATAGATAACAGCAAATACGGGGGTAAAGAATATCATTCCAAGTAGTCCGAAAAGATTCCCTCCGATACTAGCAGCCGCAAGCGTGAAAATAGCTGGCAAACCAATAGACTGCCCTACAACTCTAGGATAAATAAGGTTTCCTTCAATCAGCTGTATAACTTGATATAGAAGAAGAGAAAGTAAGGCTTGAGTAGGACTCACTGTGAAGATAAAAATCGCTCCCACAACACAAGCAATCATAGGCCCTACATAAGGAATGAACGATAGCACTCCTGCAAA
>NZ_JAQFJH010000043.1:0-1093 GCF_030440025.1 Streptococcus sp. SO2 | reverse complement strand
AAACGAAGACGACGTCCACCTTTAACAACTTTTGTAACACGGTTGACAGCAACTACGCGTTCTTCTAATTCAACTGCATTGTCTTTAAATGCCATTTTCTAGTGTCCTCCTATTAGAATTTCAATCCGTTTTCACGAGCTGCATCAGCCAAAGCTTTCACACGTCCGTGATATAGATATCCACCGCGGTCGAACACCACTTCTGAAATACCTTTAGCGTTTGCACGTTCTGCAACGAGTTTACCGACAGTAACGGCTTGTTCAGTTTTAGTTCCTTTTGAAACTTCTTTGTCAAGAGTTGAAGCACTTGCGAGCGTTACACCCGCTACGTCATCAATCACTTGAGCGTAGATGCCTGTATTAGAACGGAATACGTTCAAACGTGGGCGATCAGCAGTTCCAGAGAGTTTTCCGCGAACGCGACGGTGGCGTTTTTGGCGGAGTTTGTTTTTATCTGGTTTAGAAATCACAGTTTTCACCTCTTTAGTTTTAAATCGTGTGCTATGCACTAAGTTGGAAAATAGGTTGGTGGTTATAAATCAACCACTCAACATTATTTACCTGTTTTACCTTCTTTACGGCGAACGAATTCACCAACGTAACGGATACCTTTACCTTTATATGGTTCTGGTGAACGAAGGCTACGTACGTAAGCAGCTGTTTGACCAACTACTTCTTTTGAAATTCCGCTAACAACGATTGTTGTTGGGTTTGGAAGTTCAAAAGTAATTCCTTCTGGAGCTTCAACTTCGTCTGGATGAGATTTACCAACAGCCAAAACAAGTTTTTTACCTTGAAGTTGTGCACGGTAACCAACCCCGCGCATTTCAAGTTCTTTCTTGAATCCTTCTGATACACCAATTACCATGTTGTTCAAAAGGGCACGAGTAGTTCCATGGATTGTTTTCATTTCTTTTGAATCGTTTGGACGGTGAAGAGTTACTTCAGTACCTTCCACACGAATTTCAATATCTTTTGAGAACTCACGAGTAAGTTCTCCTTTAGGTCCTTTTACAGTTACAACGTTGTCATTGTTAGTGATTTCAACACCAGCAGGCAACACGATAACTTTATTACCAATACGTGACATGTTT
>NZ_JAQFJH010000042.1:0-1130 GCF_030440025.1 Streptococcus sp. SO2 | reverse complement strand
AAAAAAGTCCCATAAGATCTATAATGAAAAGCGACCAAACCATCATTAGAAAGAATCATATGGAACAATTACATTTTATCACAAAACTACTCGATATTAAAGACCCTAATATCCAGATTCTAGATGTCATCAATAGGGATACACACAAGGAAATCGTCGCTAAACTGGACTATGACGCCTCGTCTTGTCCTGATTGCGGAAATCAAATGAAGAAATATGACTTTCAAAAACCGTCTAAGATTCCTTACCTTGAGACGACTGGTATGCCTACTAGAATTCTCCTTAGAAAGCGTCGATTTAAGTGCTATCATTGCTCGAAAATGATGGTCGCTGAGACTTCTATCGTCAAGAAAAATCATCAAATCCCTCGTATTATCAACCAAAAGATTGCGCAAAAGTTGATTGAGAAGACTTCTATGACCGATATTGCTCATCAGCTGGCCATTTCAACTTCAACTGTCATTCGCAAGTTAAATGACTTTCACTTTAAGCATGACTTTAGCCGACTTCCTGAGATTATGTCTTGGGACGAGTATTCTTTTACCAAGGGAAAGATGAGTTTCATTGCACAAGATTTTGACAATCTCAACATTATCACCGTGCTTGAAAGTAGAACCCAGACTATCATCCGAAATCACTTTCTGCGCTACGATAGAGCCGTTCGCTGTCAGGTGAAAATCATTACTATGGATATGTTCAGTCCTTACTATAACTTGGCTAAACAGCTTTTTCCTTATGCTAAAATCGTTCTAGATCGTTTTCACATTGTGCAACATCTTAGCCGTGCTATGAGTCGTGTCCGTGTTCAAATCATGAATCAATTTGATAGAAAATCCCATGAATACAAAGCTATCAAGCGCTACTGGAAGCTCATTCAACAGGATAGTCGTAAACTAAGTGATAAACGTTTTTATCGCCCTACTTTTCGCATGCACTTAACAAATAAGGAGATTCTAGACAAGCTTTTGAGCTATTCAGAAGACTTGAGACACCACTATAATCTCTATCAGCTCTTGCTTTTTCACTTTCAGAACAAGGAGCCAGACAAATTTTTCGGACTCATTGAGGACAATCTTAAACAGGTTCATCCTCTTTTTCAGACTATCTTCAAAACCTTCCTCAAGGATAAA
>NZ_JAQFJH010000005.1:0-138357 GCF_030440025.1 Streptococcus sp. SO2 | reverse complement strand
CATTTCCAAAGGTTGGCAAGTGAAGATAAGAAGCTTCAAAGGCCTTGTAGAGAGCTTTTTCAAGAGTCGTATCAGAACCCATAACCTCCCCTGTTGACTTCATTTCAGGACCAAGCAAGCTATCTACCTTAGCTAGTTTGGTAAAGGAGAAGACTGGCGCCTTGATATGAACGCGAGTGCTTTCTGGATAAAGGCCATCTTGGTAGCCAAGTTTTTCAAGACTCTGCCCAAGAATGAGCTTAGTCGCTACCTGAGCCATAGGAATATTGGTTACCTTAGAAAGGAAGGGAACCGTACGGCTGGCACGTGGATTGACCTCAATAACGTAGACTTTCTCATCCTTGATGACAAACTGGATGTTCATCATACCAAGACAGTTAAGACCAATTGCTAGGCGTTTGGTGTAGTCTGCGATGGTTTCCTGAACCTTTTGCGACAAGGTTTGTGGTGGGTAAACGGCCATTGAGTCACCTGAGTGGACACCAGCACGCTCGATATGTTCCATGATACCAGGGATAAGGACATTTTCTCCATCTGAAATGGCATCAACTTCACACTCTTGCCCAACGATGTAAGAGTCAACAAGAACTGGGTGGTCTGGACTAGCCTTAACAGCGGTACGCATGTAAGAACGGAGGTCTTCTTCGTTTTCAACGATTTCCATGGCACGTCCCCCCAAGACATAAGATGGGCGAACAAGGACTGGGAAACCAATCTTGCGAGCTGCAAGCACGGCTTCTTCTTCATTGGTAGCCGTTTGTCCTGGTGGCTGTGGAATATCCAAGTCTTTAAGGGCTTGCTCGAAGAGGTCACGGTCTTCGGCACGGTCTAAGTCAGCGACTTGCGTACCAAGGATGGTCACACCTGCTTTTGCCAATGGCTCCGCAAGGTTGATAGCTGTTTGACCACCAAACTGAACGATAACGCCTTTTGGTTGCTCCAAGTCGATAACATTCATCACATCTTCGAAAGTCAATGGTTCAAAGTAGAGCTTGTCAGATACTGAGAAGTCTGTTGAAACAGTCTCTGGGTTTGAGTTCATGATGATGGCTTCGTAACCAGCTGCTTGGATGGCCTTAACAGAGTGAACTGTTGCGTAGTCAAACTCAACCCCTTGTCCGATACGGATTGGACCTGAACCTAGAACTAGGACGGATTCCTTATCAGACTTGATAGATTCATTTTCCCAGCCATAGGTTGAATAGAAGTATGGTGTTTCAGAGTCAAATTCTGCCGCACAGGTATCGACCATCTTATAGACTGGAACAATCTTGTTTTCCAAGCGAAGTTGGCGAACTTGCTCAGCTGTCGTTTTCCAGAGTTCCGCAATCTTGCGGTCTGAAAATCCATTGAGTTTAGCTGTTTTCAAGACTTCTAGATCTTGTGGATGGGCACCTAATTCTTGCTCAATTTCAAAGATGTGCAAGAGTTTATCTAGATAGAAGATATCAATCTTGGTCAATTCAGCAATTTCTTCTGGTGTGTAGCCACGGCGAATGGCTTCTGATACGTAGAAGAGACGGTCATCTTGGGCCTTGACAACTTTTTCAATCAAGGCATCATCCGAAACAGTTGCTAGTTCAGGCATTTCATTATGGTGAACCCCAATTTCAAGTGAACGACAGGCTTTTAGAAGAGACTCCTCGATGTTCCGACCGATAGCCATGACTTCTCCAGTTGCCTTCATCTGAGTACCAAGACGACGCTCACCTTTTTCAAACTTGTCAAATGGGAAACGTGGAATCTTGGCAACGACGTAGTCAAGAGCTGGTTCAAACATAGCATAAGTTGAACCTGTAACTGGGTTGATGACCTCATCCAAGGTCAAACCGACAGCAATCTTGGCAGCCAATTTGGCAATCGGATAACCAGTTGCCTTAGAAGCAAGCGCTGACGAACGCGATACACGAGGGTTTACTTCAATAACATAGTACTTAAAGCTGTGCGGATCAAGAGCTAGCTGAACGTTACAGCCGCCTTCAATCTTGAGGGCACGAATAATGCTCAAGCTCGCGTCACGGAGCATTTGGTTTTCATAGTCTGACATGGTTTGTGCAGGAGCAAATACGATGGAATCCCCTGTATGAATTCCAACGGGGTCAAAGTTTTCCATGTTACAAACAACCAAAGCATTGTCAGCCGAGTCACGCATGACCTCGTACTCAATTTCCTTGAAACCTGCGATTGAACGTTCAATCAAACATTGGGTAACAGGTGACAGTTTCAACCCATTTTCAGCGATTTCACGCAATTCTTCCTCGTTGGCACACATACCACCACCAGTACCACCTAGGGTAAAGGCTGGACGAACGATAACAGGGTAGCCGATTGATGCCGCAAAGGCAACAGCTTCTTCCACTGTGTTGACAATTTCAGATTCTGGAATTGGCTGCTCAAGCTCTTCCATCAATTGTTTAAAGAGGTCACGGTCCTCTGCTTGGTCGATGGCAGACAATTTAGTTCCCAGTAATTCGACACCCAATTCATCTAGAATACCATTTTTAGACAACTCCATGGCCATATTGAGTCCTGTTTGCCCACCAAGAGTTGGAAGCAAAGCATCTGGACGTTCCTTACGGAGAATACGTGTCACAAACTCAAGTGTAATCGGTTCAATATAAACCTTGTCAGCAATCTCCTTATCCGTCATGATGGTTGCAGGATTTGAGTTCACTAAGACAACTTCATAACCTTCCTCTTTCAAAGACAAACAGGCCTGGGTCCCAGCGTAGTCAAACTCAGCAGCCTGACCAATAATAATCGGACCAGAACCAATCACCATAATTTTTTGAATATCAGTACGTTTAGGCATTTATAAGATATTAAGGGCGTCAAGCGGACAAAGCTAAAATAGGAGTTATGACGAAGAACTATCAGTTCTAGGAATAACTATCTTTTTAGCGCCGTCCGTAGCCCGTATTCAGTTCAGCAAATACGGACCACCCTTCTCCTTTCTATTCGGCAACTCTCGGGTTGCCATTAAATAAATTCTCCGACGATTTTTTAGAGAAACGATATTTTTCGATAAAAAATCTAGTGCAGGGAGTTTTTAGTTCGCCCGATAGCGACTAAAAGAAACGACCTGCCTTTCTATTCGTCGCCTCACAGAGCGACATTAAATAAGATACAAAGGACGAATAGAAAGCGATTGAATTTTAGGAAACCAAGGAAGGATTGACAATCCAAGTTGGTTTCTCTAAATTCCGAGCTTTCCGTCCGTGTTCAGTTACATAAATTCTCTAACGAGCTTTTACTCGTTCTTAGTTTGCTTGTTTAAAAGCTTCCATCATCTCGATAAATTCATCAAATAGGTAGCTTGCGTCGTGTGGACCAGGAGCTGCGTCTGGGTGGAATTGTACAGAAAAACCTGGTTGGTATCTGTGGCGAACTCCTTCAACTGACTTGTCATTGATTTCTTCGTGGGTGATAATCAAGTGCTCTGGTAAGTCCTCACGGCTGACTGCATAACCATGGTTTTGGCTGGTAAAGTCTACACGTCCTGTTGCAATCTCACGTACCGCGTGGTTAAAGCCACGGTGACCAAATTTCATCTTGTAGGTCTTAGCCCCATTTGCCATGGCAAAGAGTTGGTGTCCCATACAAATACCAAAAATTGGAATTTTTCCTTGCACACCACGAATCATGTCCAGTGCTTCTGGAACGTCTTCTGGGTTTCCTGGACCATTTGACAACATAACTCCATCAGGATTGAGGTGGAGAATTTCTTCTGCCGTTGTTGAATAAGGAACAACCGTCACGTTACAGTTACGCTTAGAAAGTTCACGTAGGATTGAGTGCTTGAGACCAAAGTCCACTAGCACCACACTCAAACCAACTCCAGGAGCTGGATAGGAAGTTTTAGTAGAAACCTGCTTGATATTGTCTGTCGGCAAGACTGTTGCTTGGAGCTGATCCGTCACATGGTCCATGCTGTCCCCAACGTGAGTCAAAGTTGCACGCATCGTACCATGCTTACGGATAATCTTGGTAAGTGCACGCGTATCAATCGCTGAAATACCAGGAATTTTCTTAGCTTTCAAAAATTCATCCAAGGTCATTTGGTTGCGCCAGTTGCTAGCTCGACGCGCCTCTTCGAAAACGACAACTCCCTTACAAGTTGGAATGATGGATTCGTAATCATCACGATTAATGCCATAATTTCCTACCAAAGGATAGGTAAAGGTCAAGATTTGCCCATTATAAGACTGGTCAGTAATGGACTCTTGGTAGCCGGTCATCCCTGTGTTAAAGACGATTTCGCCTGTTACATCTATATCTGCTCCGAAGGCCTTGCCTTCAAAAACTGTGCCATCTTCTAATACTAGAAGTCTTTTTGTCATATTTTCACCTCTCGTGGACGCTCACTGGCGTCTTTTAACGTCTTGTGTTTTAGTTGGCGTTTCTACTCGCCAGTACGGATTCTAAGATTGCCATTCGAACAAAGACACCGTTGGTCATTTGTTGGACAATGCGTGATTTTGGCGCTTCAACCAAGTGGTCAGCAATTTCCACATCTCGATTCACCGGAGCAGGATGCATAATGATTGCTGTTTCTTTTAAGCGATTATAGCGTTCTTGGTTCAAACCGTGTTGAGCATGGTAGTCTTCTTTTGAAAAAACGGCTCCACTTTCATGGCGTTCATGTTGAACGCGGAGCAACATCAAAACATCCACCTGATCAACAATCTCATCAATAGTTACAAACTGTCCATAGTCCGCAAACTCTTGACTTCTCCATTCCTCAGGTCCTGCAAAGTACAGTTCAGCTCCCAAGCGTTTCAAAATTTGCATATTGGATTTGGCAACGCGTGAGTGGTCCAAGTCGCCTGCAATGGCAACTTTGAGACCCTCAAAGTGACCAAATTCCTCATAAATAGTCATCAAATCAAGCAAGCTCTGGCTAGGATGTTGTCCCGAACCATCACCACCATTGATAATGGAAGTTGTAATCGACGGACTTGCAATCAACTCTCTGTAATAGTCGACCTCTGGGTGGCGAATCACACAGACATCCACTCCTAGAGCAGATAGAGTCAAGATGGTATCATACAGTGTCTCACCCTTATTGACCGAACTAGTCTTCACATCAAAGTCCAGTCGCTCCAACCCTAGCTTAATCTCTGCCACTTCAAAGGACTTATGTGTCCGTGTAGAATCTTCAAAGAAGAGATTCGATACGATAGGTTTGTTCTCATAGGGAAGTTGGGCTCCGTTTTTAAACTCGATCCCTCGTTTGATCAATTTCATCACTTGATCAACTGTAAGGTCTTCCATAGAAACCACATGGTTCAATGCTTGTTGATTTTCTGACATGGCTACTCCTTCAGCTTTCTAAGCTTCTTCAGTAATCAGAACTCTGTCTTGGCCATCAAGTTCTGTCATCTCTACGATGATTTCTTCAGAACGGCTGGTTGGGATATTTTTCCCAACGTAATCTGGACGGATAGGCAATTCTCTATGTCCACGGTCAACTAGCACCGCAAGACTCACGCGCGCAGGACGACCATGGCCGACAATGTTATCAATAGCGGCGCGGATGGTACGGCCTGTATAGAGTACATCATCCACCAAGATAACTTCACGGTCTGTCACATCAACAGAAATCAAAGAAGTATCTTCTCCGCTTTTAACATCATCACGGAAAGGTTTGGTGTCCAATTCCACAACAGGAACAGTGATGTTTTCCAACTGCTCCAAGCGTTCTTTGATACGATGAGCGATGAAAACACCACGCGTTTTTATCCCAGCTAGGATAATTTTATTCAAATCCTTATTGCGCTCGATAATCTCATAAGTAATTCGCGTAATCGCTCGTTTGACAGTCAATTCGTCTACAACTTCTTTTGTCTTCATGACAAACCTCCAAAAAGAAAAGTCTCCTTCTACAAGGAGACTTGAAATGTATAGCCAAGCGAGCCCTACTGTATACAGTATAGACTTCACCCTTCTACTTTATCATCGCGCTCCTTGCCTGCCTCACGGGACAGGTTTAAAGGACTATTTAGTTACCATTTACTATAGCACAAAGCACCCTTAAAATCAAGCAAAAACTTTTTCAGAGTCCCCTTAAACATTACTAAAATCATATAATTGGGGATAGTGATCGCATTCTGGATTTTTGGGATGACAGATAGCTCGTCCAAAGTAAATCATGGCCTGGTGGGCTGCTAACCACTCTTCTGGTGGTAGGACGTCCATGACACGTTTTTCTACTTCAAGTGGTGTAGCTGATTTTTTAACGATATCGTGATGCTTACAGATACGCTCCACATGAGTATCCACTGCAAAAGCAGGAATTCCAAACCCCACACTCATGACGACATTTGCTGTTTTACGACCAACACCTGCTAGACTTTCTAATTCTTCACGTGTCTGAGGGACTTGACCATCAAAATCATCTAGTAACTGTTGAGCACATTTTTTAAGAAATTTAGCCTTATTTCGATACAGTCCCAGGCGAGAAATGTGTGAAGCAATTTCACTTTCAGTCGCGACAGACATGGCTTGTGGCGTTGGAAAAGCAGCAAAGAGACCTGGCGTGGCCTTATTTACCGCTGCATCTGTGGTCTGAGCTGACAGCATCACTGCAACCAAGAGTTCAAAATGATTGCGAAAATCAAGACTAGGCTTAGCATCTGGAAAGAGGGCAATTATTTCCTCAATGACATGACGGGCACGTTTCTTGGATAAAACCATCTACTCGTCTCCATCAAACAGTCCTTGCAAGCCAGCAAATGGACTGTTTTCTTCTTTCTTGACTGCTTGTTGAGCTTGGTATTCGTCCTCAGTCATGATTTGCCAGTCATTTCCAGACACAAACCCTTGGCCAGCCTCTTCTTCTGCCGTCAAGACCTTGATTGGGATATTGAGCAAGATATTATCTGCTACGCTCTCAGCAAGGTCGATTTCCCCATTTTCGATAGGCAAGACCAAGTCATCATCAAGAACCTCCTGGTCCAGTTGGTTGGTCGCTCCTTCCATGAAGACCTCTGTGACTGGATAAGACTCAGCCAACTCAACTGGCTCCATACTACGGCTGGAAGCAAGAACAATGGTATATGACAACTGATAGTCTAAGAAATACAGACGGTCTTCGTACTGCACCTTCCCCACTGCAAGAATATCTTTGACATCTAAAATTTCTTGATTACGTGCACGCAAGTCAGATGCCAGGTCTAAAGCTTGTTCAAAATGTAGGCCTTCAGGCTGCTTACGAATTTCTTGAATATTTAACTTCATATTTCCTCCATAAAGATTTACTCACTTGATTATACCATGAAAAGGCTACAAGTCAGTCTTCCAAACTTTGATATTAAAATCTCCTTTTTAACATATTTACTATGACATATTTTCTGTTTAGTGCTATACTATAGGCAAGAATACATCAGAGCAAGGAGGATGCTCATATGGAAGACAAAGAACTAATCAACGAAGCTTACCAACTCCTATCCGAGTTAAATAAAAGCTACCAAAGCTGTAAACAAGGAACAGCCGATGATCTTCGACTGCAAGAGCTGCTGAACACCACTCTTGAGGAACTAAAAAAAGCAGAAAAGCTGGACAACAGTATCTTAATCGACCTTGAGAAATTTTACCAACGCACCAGTCTTCTGATTGGACTAGGGAGCCTAAAACTAAACGATCCAGCACGTACCGCTTGGCGTAACTATGACAAGTTCCATTACGAGCACGTCAAACACGTATTAACTCTTTATGGACCTGTTTTTGGATTTTAGAGTTTAGAATTTTGGATTTTCTATTGACAAAATTTCCTTAAAGGTATAGGATAGAGGTACTAATACTCGGAGGTAAGGGAGACATGAACAACTAAGTCTATCAAATAAAGAATCTTTATTTAGTAGATCTTGTTTTTGTCTCTTTTTGTGTGCTCTTTTCATACTAGATTTTCTAGTATCTTGTCCTCATTGAAAATCAAAAAACTAGAAAGCTATGCTCCTCTTGGGTTGGGTTAGGCAGCTCCAAGCTAGTTTGACGAGTTTTTTCAACGAGGATAATAGAGTTTTGACAGTGACTTTGGGCTCTACTAGATAAAGTAGAGCTTTTTGTTATGCACTATCGACATTCTAGAAAGGGCAACAATATGATAAAAATCAATCATCTAACTATCACGCAAAACAAAGATCTACGAGATCTTGTATCTGACCTAACCATGACTATCCAAGACGGAGAAAAGGTTGCTATTATTGGTGAAGAAGGAAATGGTAAATCGACTTTACTACGAGCTTTAATGGGGGAAGCATTATCTGATTTTACTATCAAGGGCGACATCCAGTCTGACCTTCAATCACTGGCATGCATTCCTCAAAAAATCCCTGAAATCCTGAAAAATAGGACTCTACATGACTACTTCTTTTTAGATTCTGCTGATTTAGACTACAGTATTCTTTATCGTTTGGCGGAGGAGTTGCACTTTGATAGCGACCGTTTTGCTAGCGACCAAGAGATTGGCAGTCTATCAGGGGGCGAAGCTTTGAAAGTTCAGCTCATCCATGAGTTAGCAAAACCATTTGAGATTCTATTTTTAGATGAACCTTCAAATGACTTAGACCTTGAGACAGTTGATTGGCTAAAAAGTCAGATTCGAAAGATGAGGCAAACAGTTATTTTCATTTCCCATGATGAAGACTTTCTCTCTCAGACAGCAGATACTATTGTCCACTTGCGACTGGTCAAACACCGGAAAGAAGCAGAAACACTAGTCGAGCATTTAGACTACGATAGCTATAGTGACCAGAGGAAGGCTAGTTTTGCCAGACAAAGCCAGCAAGCTGCTAACGACCAACGAGCCCATGATAAAACCATGGAAAAACATCGTCGCGTTAAGCAGAATGTAGAAAATGCTTTGCGAAATACTAAAAATGATGTTGCCGGGCGCCTATTGGCTAAAAAGATGAAAAATGTACTCTCTCAAGAAAAACGCTTTGAAAAGGAAGCCCAGTCCATGACCCAAAAGCCACTTGACGAGGAACAAATCCAACTTTTCTTTTCAGACGTCCAACCATTACCGGCTTCTAAAGTCTTAGTCCAACTGGAAAAAGAAAATTTGTCCATTGGAGAGCGCGTTTTAGCTCAGGGGTTACAACTAACTGTCCGTGGCCAAGATAAAATCGGTATCATTGGGCCAAATGGTGTTGGGAAATCAACTCTGTTAGCCAAGTTTCAACAACTGCTCAGCGCCAAAAGAGAGATTTCGCTTGGTTTTATGCCACAAGATTACCATAAAAAACTGCAATTGGATTTATCTCCAATAGCCTACCTCAGTCAAACTGGACGAAAAGAGGAACTACAGAAAATCCAATCTCACCTAGCCAGTCTCAATTTCAGCTATCCAGAGATGCACCACCAAATCCGCTCCCTATCTGGTGGGCAACAAGGTAAACTCCTACTTTTAGATTTAGTGTTGCGCAAACCAAACTATCTCCTTCTGGATGAGCCCACACGAAACTTTTCTCCCACTTCTCAACCCGAAATCAGAAAACTCTTTGCCTCTTATCCAGGTGGTCTGGTCACTGTTTCGCATGACAGACGTTTCTTAAAAGAGATTTGTACGAGTATCTATCGTTTGACAGAGGAAGGTTTGGAAGTCGTTGATTTACTAGATTTATAACTTTTGAACATAGCAAAAATCCAGAGGCGAACTCTGGATTCTTTGGGCTGTTTGAGCTAACTCAAACAGCTTGAAAGATACTCACTTAATCAGAAGAACAACTTTGTTGCACTTGACTTGACAATTAAGGAAAAAATTGTTTTTCCATCTCTGCCACTTAACTACAAATTAAATAATTTATAACTAGTATTCTTTTTTCTCCATAATCATAACGGACAATTTTACTGCAAGCCCTATGATTAATATGCTTACAACTAAAATTCCTAAGCAAATCATTGATATAGAATTCTTACTAAAAATCTCCATTAGTTCTGCAAGAAAATTTGACTTTTCTTTTAACAGTGTTGATAAAGCAAATATTAAGAAATAAGTGATTACCATAATGAGTCTACCCTTTTCAGCACCATATTTAAGAATAAATGGTAATTGAATGGCAGACATAAGTATACTAGCAGCTAATGTAATTAAAGCAATAAACACTATATTATCCAATGACATTTGATTTTTTGTCATCAACAGTACAAAAATGCAGATTGAACCAACCAAACCAAAGGCAAATGCAAAGAAAAACTTGCTCAACACATAACTGCTCTTTTTTATTGGCATCGAAAATGCAAACTGTTCGAAATTTGATTTTGTATCATAGCCAAAGGCGATTGCAGTAAGTATGAGCGGAATCATTACACATATTAACGGAACCATAAACAATTCATTTTCATAAATTCCATATACAGCCAGTGCAATACTGATAGTAACCGTTAATAATAATGTCTTTTTTAAAGTTGCTATATCTTTCAAAATTAATGATGTCATTATTGTCTCACTCCTTTCACAAAGTAAATCATAATATCCTCAATTGACGGTTTTTGTAACTTGATACCATCAGGTACAAGACTCTTTTTAACAAGTAACTCTTGCCCAAAAGAATGTATTCTTCTTCCTACAATGGCTTCTTCATCAATGTTATTTACTTCTTCATTGGATAAAGTACATATACCGTAGTTTTCTTTTAACTCATCTTTTGTTTCCATAAATAAGATTTTTCCATTGTGGATAAAAGCAATGTAATCTGCCACTTTTTCTAAGTCAGATAAAATATGGGAAGAAATAAGAATTGTATGATTTTCATCTTGCATAAAATCTAATAACAAATCCAAGATTTCCTCTCTTACAATTGGGTCAAGCCCACTTGTTGCTTCATCTAAAATCAAAAGTTCAGCATTGTGAGATAAAGCAACAGCCATTGAAAGTTTCATTTTCATACCACGAGAATAGTTTTTAATCATCTTTTTATGTGGTAAATTGAATTTTTCAACGAATCCATAAAACTGCTTTTTATCCCATTTTGAATAAACTCTATGACAAAACTTTTCAACATCGATTAATGTCATTTCTTCCGGCACTAACAAATCATCAAATACCACTCCAAGTTTATCTTTCAGTTCAACACTATTAGGATTTTCCTCATCTAAAAGTCTTATATCGCCAGAGTCTTTTCTTAAAAGCCCAAGTAACAATTTTATAGTTGTACTTTTACCAGCTCCATTCTGTCCGATATATCCAACTATTGTTCCTTTCGGAATAGTAAGATTTACCGGTCCTAGTTTAAAACTGTCAAATGTTTTTACTAAATCTTTAATTTCAATAGCATATTTACTCATATTCACCCTCCACATAACTCTTTAACATTTTTATCAATTCATCACTGGATACATCTGCAATTTCTGAAAGTTCAACTACTTCTTGAAGCTTCGATTCAATTTTCTTTAAGTATTCTTCTCGAATTAGTTCTTTATTTTGTGCTGCAACAAAATTACCTTTTCCTTGTACCGAATTTATAAACCCGTCTAACTCTAATTCATCAAAAGCTCTTTTTGCAGTTAACATACTTACTCTTATTTCTTTCGCTAAGAATCTTATCGAAGGTAGTTGTTCTCCCACTTTCAAATCTCCAGAAATGATTTGTGCTTTAATTTGATTTTTTATTTGCAGATATATTGGTTCATCACTGGAATTATTTATCTGTATATTCATCATCAACCCCCTACTGTTATTTGTGTTTTAACTGTTATTATTATAGCATAACAGTTAAAACATTGCAATATCTAAAAAGAAGCAGACAAAAATTTTTTTCCCGCTTCTTCTCATTACTATCTAAATTCTTTCAGCAACTCTCTTAGCTTTTCCAATATCTTATTTCTTCTCTTTATGAGAGCTGGATGAGATATTTTTTTCATTTCAGCCACCAAACGAATAGTTTCATCATTGAAATAAAGTCTATCAATGATTTCTCTTTCTTCATCATTTAATTTTGATAGTGCATCTCGCACTGCCTCAATCATCCTCTGTGTCTGAACGTTTTTATCTACATCAAAACCCTCATCAACTATACTATCCTCAAAATGTCCATCATTTTCAAAAGACGAGAAAAAAGCAGGTGATTTCTTCTATCCACCTGCTTCAAATATTTTTCGGCTCTATAATATTTGTAGTGGGTAAATCCCCTATGGATATTATGGAGCTTATTTTAGCTTTTCTTCAACCCACTACAGTTGACAAAGAGCCATTTTTTCTACATGTGTTTCAAGCGTTCGATTCGTTCTGAGATAGGTGGGTGGGTATAAAAGAGTTTTTGTAGTCCCCCACCTTTCTTAGGATCATTGATGTACAGAGCACTGCTGGCATCATCGACATGGTGATGCATCGGCTCGCTATTGTCCAACTTACGCAAGGCATTGATCATCCCTTGAGGATTGCGGGTCAGCTCCACACTAGATGCATCCGCCAGAAATTCCCTCTGACGGGAAATGGCTAATTGCACCAAGGTTGCAGCGAGAGGTGCTAGAACAATGGCTAAGAGAGAGATAACAAGCATGATAATCTCCAAACCATTTCCATCACGATCATTATCACTCCGTCTGCGGCCTGCACCACCCCACCACATCATCCGTCCTGCCATACTAGATAGCAGGGTAATAGCACTAGCAAGGGCAACAGCAATGGTCGAAATACGGATATCATAGTTCCGGATATGACTGACTTCATGCCCCATTACTGCTTCTAGCTCCTCACGGTTCATGATGGCTAGGAGACCCGAAGTGGCTGCGACAGCTGCATTCTGCGGATTCGAACCTGTTGCAAAGGCATTTAAAGATGAATCCTCAATGATGAAAACACGAGGCATGGGAATCTGAGCGACCATGGCCATATCTTCTACTACATGGTAGAGGTTTGGAGCTGTTTGCTCATCAACCTCACGCGCCCCATTCATAGACATGACAATCTCTGTCGATTGAAAGATCATGGTCAGAGCGTAGATAAGACCAATAATCAAGGCAATAATCATGCCACCAAGACCTGAGCGCATGAAGAGATAGCCAACCGCATAACCAACCAAGGCCAAGAGTAGGAAGAAAACCAGCAACAAAATCCAGGTTTTTCGTTTATTGCTCGCAATTTGATCAAACAACATCTTAGTCACCTAATCCGCTAAAGTCAACTTTAGGAACTGCCTTTTCCTCTTCAGGTGTTTGAAGGAAGTCTGCAGCTTTAAATCCAAATAGTCCTGCGATGATGTTGCTTGGGAAACTTTCAAGTTTTACATTGTAGTTGCTGACAACACTGTTGTAGAGTTGGCGTGAGTAAGAAATTTTATTTTCAGTATTGGTCAACTCTTCTTGTAATTTGATAAAGTTAGCACTAGCTTTCAAGTCTGGGTAATTCTCTGCTACTGCAAAGATACCAGAAATCTGGCGGGTAAGGGCATCACTGGCCTTCATAGCTTCAGCTGGTGAAGTTGCTGCGGCTACTTGTCTTCGAAGTTCTGTCACTTTTTCCAAGGTAGAACCTTCATATTTCGCATAGCCTTTGACTGTTTCAATCAAGTTTGGGAGGAGATCATTACGACGCTTCAACTGAACATCTATCTGGCTCCAAGCCTCCTTGGTCTGCATACGATTTTTAACCAAACCGTTATAGCTAACAATCACAAAAATAACAATCAGAGCCAAAACTCCAAGAATAATCCAAGTCATAATCTTATTCCTTTCTGCTTTTAGATTACTACCAGTATATCAAAATTTTAACGAATATGGTAAAATAAGATGATACTAGAGAAGGAAACTACTATGAAACCAGAAACATTTTACAGCCTACTAGCTGAGCAAAATCTTCCACTTTCGGACCAGCAAAAGAACCAATTTGAACGGTATTTTGAACTCTTGGTCGAGTGGAATGAAAAGATTAACCTAACCGCTATTACAGACAAAGAAGAAGTCTACCTTAAGCACTTTTATGATTCGATTGCACCTATTCTGCAAGGCTTGATTTCAAATGAAACTATCAAACTTCTTGATATCGGAGCGGGGGCAGGATTTCCTAGTCTTCCTATGAAAATCCTCTATCCTCAGTTAGATGTGACCATCATTGATTCGCTCAATAAGCGCATCAACTTCCTCCAACTATTGGCTCAGGAGTTGGATTTGGATGGTGTTCACTTCTACCATGGACGGGCAGAAGACTTTGCCCAAGACAAGAACTTCCGTGCCCAGTTTGATGTAGTGACGGCTCGTGCGGTTGCCCGTATGCAGGTTTTGTCTGAGCTGACCATTCCCTATCTTAAAGTCGGAGGAAAACTATTGGCACTCAAGGCCAGCAATGCTCCTGAGGAATTGCTAGAAGCCAAGAATGCCCTCAACCTCCTCTTTAGCAAGGTAGAGGACAACCTCAGCTATGCCCTACCAAATGGAAATCCGCGCTACATCACTGTGGTCGAAAAGAAAAAAGAAACCCCAAATAAATATCCACGTAAGGCTGGCATGCCCAACAAACGCCCACTTTAAACAATGGTGCCCCTTGTTTAAAATTCAGAAAACCATTTACAAAATCAACTTCGCTCTCACATTTCTAGGCTCGGGAAAAATTCGTTTACAAAACGAACCTCGCTCTCGCATTTCCGGGCTCGGGAAAAAATGATTTATAAAATCAAACCTCGCTTTCGCATTTCTAGGCTCGGGAAAAATTCGTTTACAAAACGAATTTTTTCTGCTATACTATCCTAAGCAAAGGTTTTTAATGTCATCCTGTGAGGTGACGAAGGCGCAGATTTATATAAATTTTTAAAAGATAGCTATTTTTTAAAAAGTCTTACTCTGAGGGCCTATTGCTGCAAAATAATGGGCTCTTTTTTGGTGCCCAAAAGTGAGGTTTTTATGAAACAGGAATCAACTGTTGACTTGTTACTAGACGTTGATCAACGTCCTTCTGCTGGTAAAGGCATTCTTCTAAGCTTCCAGCACGTGTTTGCCATGTTTGGTGCAACCATTCTCGTTCCCTTAATTTTGGGAATGCCCGTATCGGTTGCTCTCTTCGCTTCCGGTATTGGAACACTTATCTACATGATTTCTACTGGCTTTAAGGTTCCAGTTTATCTAGGTTCTTCATTCGCCTTTATCACAGCTATGTCTCTAGCCATGAAAGAAATGGGAGGCGATGTCTCTGCTGCCCAAACTGGAGTTATCCTGACTGGTTTTGTCTACGTCCTTGTAGCAGCAAGTGTTCGTTTTGCAGGTACGAAATGGATTGATAAACTCTTGCCACCAATCATTATCGGACCTATGATTATCGTTATCGGTCTTGGTCTTGCTGGTTCTGCTGTAACGAATGCTGGACTTGTAGCAGACGGAAACTGGAAGAACGCTCTTGTAGCTGTCGTGACGTTCTTGATTGCCGCCTTTATCAATACAAAAGGAAAAGGTTTCCTTCGTATCATTCCTTTCCTCTTCGCCATCATCGGTGGGTATATCTTCGCTATGATGCTTGGTTTGGTTGACTTTACCCCAGTCCTTCAAGCCAACTGGTTTGAAATTCCTGGTTTCTACTTGCCATTTAGCACTGGTGGTGCCTTTAAAGAGTACAACTTGTACTTCGGTCCTGAAACAATCGCCATCTTACCAATCGCTATTGTAACCATTTCAGAACACATCGGAGACCACACGGTCTTGAGCCAAATCTGTGGCCGTCAATTCCTGAAAGAACCGGGACTTCACCGTACGCTTCTCGGTGACGGTATCGCGACATCTGTATCCGCATTCCTCGGTGGACCAGCCAATACGACCTACGGAGAAAATACAGGAGTTATCGGGATGACTCGTATCGCTTCTGTCTCTGTTATCCGTAACGCAGCCTTTATCGCCATTGCTCTTAGCTTCTTAGGTAAATTCACTGCCTTGATTTCAACCATTCCAAATGCTGTGCTTGGTGGCATGTCCATCCTTCTCTACGGAGTTATCGCCAGCAATGGTTTGAAAGTTTTGATTAAAGAACGCGTTGACTTCAGTCAAATGCGTAACCTCATCATTGCTAGTGCCATGTTAGTACTTGGACTTGGGGGAGCCATCCTCAAACTTGGGCCAGTTACACTTTCAGGTACTGCTCTATCAGCCATGACAGGAATCATCTTGAACTTGATTTTGCCACACGAAAATAAAGACTAATCATCTATACACAAAAAATCCACTCGATTGAGTGGATTTTTTAATTACTTACTCTTTATTTCCAACAGTAAATCTTTCAATGAAATAATGGTCACGGCTAGTAAAACCATGGCCATACCGACAAAATCAATCTCATAAAACTGTTCCTTCATAATCAGAAAGGCAAAGAAAACGGCTGAAATTGGCTCTATGGAAGCCAATAAACTAGACTTAACAGGGCCTATCAGACTAGCTCCCTTTAGGAAAGCTGTATAGGCAAAAACCGTTCCGATGACGATAATCCCAGCAAATGCAAAGAGAAAATCTAAGCTGGTTGGTATGCTGGCCTGTAAGACTCCTGTGAAGGGAATAGCCACTACACCAGAAATAACCATTCCTACACCAATCACCAACATACTTCCCCACTTCTTAATCAAAGCGATGGGAAGGATAATATAGAGGGCATAGGTCAAGGCTGAAAAGAGGCCCCAGAACAGACCTAGGGGTGTGACAGACAACTGGTCGACTTTCCCATGCGTCGCGATAAGAAAAGTTCCTCCAATTGCTAGACAAATTGAAATAATCTCAGCCAGAGTCGGTGCTACCTTGTCCTTGATACAAGTATAAATCAAGATCCCAACAGGACAAACATACTGGAGAACCGTCGCCGTTCCAGCATTGGTTTCCTGAATGGCAGAAAGATAGGCAAACTGGTTTAAGAAAAGTCCAAATAAGGCAAATAACAAGAGAGAGAAAAGGCTTTTTCTGTCTTTTAAAAAAGCAAGGAGTTTATCCTTTGCGGTAGCATAAGTTAAAAAAACCAGAGCCAATCCTGCAATAATGAGCCGCAGATTGGTCAAGACTAGAGCGGAAATCTCGTGTGCCATCAGGTATTGGCCACTGGTTCCAGACAAACCCCAAGCAATCCCTGCAACTACTGTAAATAGAGTTCCTTTTACGGTTTTTGACATTCTTCCCCCTACTCTTCTTGACGAATCATTTCCATCACTTGGTTTCGATCGATTATCCACTGCACACGTTCATCCTTCTCATAGGTTCGATTGGATAAAAAGATGGTGGCTTCTTGTTTCTCTCGATTCCACATGATGAAGGTACCTGTATAGCCCGTATGATCAAGCCAGTTTCCTTCCAGATTCCAAGCTAGCGAACGCTCTTCATCCTCTAAGGGAGAGTAATTTCGACTTAGGTTTTCAGCAAAATCATCTTTCAAGTAATGTTCCAGAAAGATTTGCAAATCCTTAACAGTTGAAAATAAACCAGCACTTCCAGCATGTTTTCCCAGAAGACGAGCTTTGGGATCGTGGATACCACCTGCTTCTACTCCTCTAACTGTTGGTACAGCAAACTCCACTGGACCAAACATTGTTTCCTTCATGCCCCATGGTTCCAAAACTTGTTCTTCAATAATCTGATCCAAGTCTTGTTCAAAGATTTTCTCCAAAAGAAAGCCTAGGAGTAAAAAGTGAACATCCGAGTATAGAAAAGCAGGCTGACTACGTCTATTTAGATGAAACATGGCCTCTCTTAATTCCTTAGAGCCTAACTGGTCCCTATTGGGAATAAAGGGGTCCAGATCTGTTGCGTGGGTCAAGAGTTGACGAATAGTGATATCTGGGTAATCACATGCAGCTAAAAAGTCCGCCACTGGTCGATCAATGTCTAGTTTCCCCTGTTGCCACAAGAAGGTCAAGACTGTTCCTACTCCCACAACCTTACTCACACTAGCCAGATCATAAACCAAACCGGCCCCTGTCTTCAAGCCCCGCTCTGGATCACTCAAGCCTAGGTAGGATTCTCTCCATTCTCCATCCTTAAAATACGCAAAAGAGGCCCCGGGATAGACCCCTGCCTCGATTTGATCTTCTATTTTTTTTAGAATTTTTGTCCACTTCATGCTTCTTCAAACCATAATTCGATTTTATTGGTATCTTTACCAAGGAAGAATTTCTCAGACTTTGGAATAAAATAGTCTGTGCCTTCAAATTTCTGACGAAGACTAGTCAACTCTAGATCCTTTACCAAAAATTTCAGCATAGACAAGTCCCAGGTAACATTGTTTTCAACAGCCAAATCTGGACCTTGCCCTTGAGTAAAGGTAATGGCATTAGTCGCAAATTCTGAATCAAGTAAACTCTCCCTGTCCTCAGGCAGACGGAGCTCGACAGAAACCTCAAATTGACTCACGTATTTTATACTTGTATTTGAATAAAATTCAGGAACAGTTTCCAGTGGAACCAAATCTCTTATATCATCTTCTGCATGAACAAGAATCACATCCTCTTCAGGAGAGACAATCTCAAAAGCATACCCTCGGTTTCCTTTAAATAGACGAGGAAAAGACTTCATCTGAGAAAGAAGGGCCTCAATTTCAGAAGGATTCTCAACCTTTATCAAGAGTCTAGCTAGCTTCTTAAGCCCTTCAACTCTGCGTGTTCGCATGCTTGGAGCCTCTTCTAAAATCAATCTCTCCTTAGCTGTCTGATCACCTAAGGAAAGAAAGGCAGACTCTTCCAGCAAAGGTTTCATCCCCAAGGTTTCAATGTAAAATCTTTCATTTAATTTTCGATTATTAACTTTTAAAGTCGGAACGATCCGAACAATCTCATTCACCTTCATAAATTCCTCCAACTCTTTTATTTTAAAGGATTTTCGAATATTTTACAAGCCATATCTATTTTATTTAGAAATTTTACAACAAAAAAACTGGGATTCCCCAGTTTCATTTCTTATAGGTAAAGTAGTTTAAATAGTGCTACTGCCGCAATACCCGCTGCAATTGGAGCTACAACTGGAACCCATGCATACCACCATTTTGAATCACCCTTGTGTTGACCAAGAACTGATTTTGGAAGGAGTTCGTGAAGAAGACGTGGTCCAAAGTCACGAGCTGGGTTCAAACCAGGTCCAGTAGGTCCACCAAGTGAAGTTACCAAGGCCATCACTAGGAAACCAAGTGCCAAGTGCGCAACTGAGATCCCAGCAGCTGTATGTGGAGCTACTTGAGCTTTCACTGCCAATTCACTTAAATCAACAGTTTGTCCAGCTTGAGTAGCCATTTGTTTCATGTATTGAAGAACCTCAGCACCAAAGAAGTTTTTAGTCAAACCAAGTGCTGCAAAGAAAAGAACAAATGAACCTACAAACTCATTGAGGAAGCCGTTAACAGTAGCTGCAAAACGTGATTCTTTTGTACCGTGGTCGATGCTTGAAATTGTTGAGAAGGTACCCAAGATATTGTTAGGGTTCTCTGTCTTCAAGTAGTAAGGACGGTGAGTCGCTACAACCAAAGCTTGACCGAAGATTGCTCCCAAAACTTGTGCTAGGATGTAAAATGGAACTTGATCCCAAGAGAAAAGACCACTAACAGCAAGTCCAAGAGTGAAAGCTGGGTTGATGTGGTTACCAGATACGTTACCAAACATCAAGGCTGGGATCATAACCCCCATACCGTAACCAACCGCGATAACGAGCCAGCCACTTTGGTGACCTTTCGTACCTTTAAGTTCAACGTTAGCAACTGCACCATTACCAAGAATGATCAAAATAGCAGTTCCTAAGAATTCTGTGGCATATTTAATAGCCCATGTAAAATCCATTTGATAGATTCTCCTTAAATTTTTTTAGACAATCCTTATTCTATCAATTTTTAGCCCTTTTAGCAATATCTTTTCTAAAAGAATCTATGGAAAACGCTTTATTTAACTTATCTTTAAGAAAAGGACAAAAGGGGTCAAACTCCTTTCATCCTAATCGTTATTCTTGACGTTGACCAAAGTCTACAATCATCTGCTCCATCTCTTGGCGACTCGGAGTGGTCAGCATATAAAGGTAATCTCCTTGTAGCTCTGCAAAGGCTGCTGGCATGATTTTTTTGACCTTGAATTGCTGGCTGTACTTAGCAAGCAAGTCTTCTTCTGAATAGACATAGTTGGCATTGGCACGACGTGAAGTAGCTAGACAGTATTGAGGTTCAAATTCTGACTCTGGGAATTCTTCTCCTGCGACAATAGTTGCATAGCCACGATAGAGGTCCAAGGAATGAGCAAAGTTATAAACATCAATGGTAAAGCCACCTGCAGGACGGTTATTGTACTCAATGGCAATGTAGTCGTCCCCGTCACGGAAAAACTCGATATGGAAAAAGCGTTCTCTCATTCCAAATTCTTTGACAATGGCCTCGCCATACTTGCGCAGTTTGGGATCCATATCCTTGAGAACATAATAGGCATTATCCATCTTATAAATCATGAGATCAAGTGGTGTATGGGCATAATCAAAAGTCGTTGAAAAGACGATGTTGCCATCCTTGTCCACAAGTCCGTCAAAAGTACAGATTTCGCTAGAAGTGACAAATTTTTCAAAGAAATACACGGTTGAATGGTCCCATTCAGCCTTAAAGTGATTTACATCGTCTTCTGTCTCAAGCTTAAAGGTTGCTGCCGCTCCCACTCCGTTATCAGGTTTGGCAATCATTGGTAGACCAATCGTCTCAACTGCTCTATCCACATCTGCTTCCGTCTGGATAACAGCACCAGGTACCACAGGGACGCCTGCTTTTTTGAAAAGTTTCTTCATCTCAGACTTAAACTTGGTCTTTTTGAGATCCTCTGGTTTGGCACCAAAGACATTGAATTGTTCTCTGAGTGTTGCGTCCAGCTCAAGCCAGTATTCATTGTGAGATTCGATGCGGTCGATTGGGCCATGCTTGTAGAACAGAAAGGCAACAGCACGCTTGACTTCGTCTATGTTTTCAAGATTATCTACACGGAAATACTCGGTTAGGCCATTGCGCAAAGGTTCATCTAGTTGTTCGTAAGGTTCCTGACCAATCCCCAAAACAGTGATGCCTTTATTGGCTAGCTCGATTGTAAACTGTTGGAAGTTTTGCGGATAGTAGGGAGAAATAACAAGGTAATTCATAGGCAACTCCTTTTATAGATACAGGTGTCCAAGAAAATAGGGCATTTGTTTGCGCCACCATTCCCAGTCGTGGGCGACATCGTGTCCCCATTCAGCAAACCAGGCTGGAATTTGTTTCTGGTCAAAGGCTTCTTTGAGCTTGTAGAAGGATGGCAGACCATCTTGTTCCCAGGCACCAAGTCCCGTACAAACGACGATTTCTGCCTGACGGTAACGATCAATAAACCAGCCGTCGTTTTGATTCCATATATAATCTACAGGTGAGTTTTGGTAAATAGCATCATCATTGTAGTAATCGCCAACGAAGAAACGTGCATCGTAAACACCGCTGAGGGCAATCACCTTGGTAAAGACATCTGGATGCTGAAGAAAGAAATTAAGTGCATGGTAGGCCCCCATCGAGCAACCTGTCGTCATCATGCCATCAAACCAACCTGTTTTATGCTTGATAAAAGGAATGGCCTCCTCAATCACATAGCGTTCGTAGGCACGATGCATCTCCGCCTGGTCATGACCATTTTTCCAAGTGGCCAACCAGCTCTCACTGTCCACACTGGAGAGCGTAAAGAACTGGACACGACCTTCCTCGATAAAGGAAGCACAGGCATCAATCATGCCAAAATCATAGTATTCGTTGTGACTGCCACCAGATGAAGCAAAAACAACAACTGGAATCCCAGCATGTCCATAACGGTTGAGGTACATTTCACGGTTGAGATTGCCACTCCAGTGGCTGAGGTTTTCAATATGCATTGGCTTTCTCCTTTCTTAACTTACCATTTCTCTGCAAAAAATCGAAGACAGTCTGGTAAATTTTCCGACCATGGAATCTCACTATGGATGGCACCAGACTGAACTTTCAAGACAAGATTATCCAAGTGTACTCCACCTGCAATCAAATCACGGTAATAACGAAGCGACGAGTCGATATAGGCTTGCTTGATATTGCCAGCCATCAAGGTCTTATCCGTATCGTCTGCTTCTTCTGTTCCTACATAGATGAAAATGCGCTGTTCAGGCGTCAATTTCTTGCGCTCGATATAGCGGTTAAAGGCTTCTTGGTGAAGCCAGTTAGCAGATGAAAAGACACCTAGACAACCAATTCGGTCTTGGTACTCTAGTCCGATAAACTGGGTAATATTGCCTCCTAGTGACGAACCAATCATAGCCGTATGCTGGCGATCAGCTTTGGTACGATAGGTTTCATCGATAAAAGGCTTGACCACTTCCATGACAAACTCGGCATACTCCACACCCTTACCACCAAACTGCTGGCCTGGTATAGGAGATTCTTGAAACTTCCAAGCCGCATACTCATTCATCCGTCCCATACCATCATTGTCAATAGCAACAACAATCATGCGACTGATGTCAGGATTCCGCTTAATGGCCGGAATGATCTTCCAAGAGTGTCCGATATAGGACTCCTTGCTGTAAAAGACATTTTGCCCATCATGAAAGTAAACTACAGGATAAAAACGGTCTGTGTCCTTCTCGTAGTCCTTTGGCAGAAGCACACGCACACGACGCTCTTTTCCAGTATAAGGCACCTTGAGTTTGTGTTCTTTCATTTTTAAGTAAAAGTAGGAATGATTCATTGTCAGAAAACTCTCTATATTCAAAATTTTATCTCATTATACCATAAAAATAGAAAAAAAGTCAGTAATTGTCCATTTTAAGGATAAATAACTAACTTTTTCATTTATTTTTTTGAATTCTTCTGGATTTTATAATTAGAGGAGATTGTCAATTAACTCATCGACAGCATCTTTTTCAACCTGGGGAGTGATTTCAGTAATCATAATCCCAGCCACTGCTCGCTCAACCAAGCCTTCAACATCCATGCGTTTTTCATACTGCTCTGCATTCTCTATCTTAGGATTTGTCTTGGGACGGTCAGGCGCAAAAATTGTACAACAGTCCTCAAAAGGCTGGATTGAAATTTCAAAGGTATCGATTTCCTGCGCGATATCAATGATTTCCAACTTGTCCATCGTAACCACGGGACGAATGATAGGAGTGCTGGTCACAGCGTTGATAGTCTGCATGCTTTCCAAGGTCTGGCTAGCTACTTGACCAAGACTTTCCCCATTGATGATAACTAAACCATTTCTCACCTCTCGAATACGGTCGGTAATGCGCATCATAAAACGACGGGTCAAGGTCATGAGGTAGGCTTCTGGTGCCTTAGCCTTGATTTCCTCTTGAATCTCTGTAAAAGGCACCTCGATAAACTGGATATTGCCACCAAACTTGGTCAATTTCCGAGTCAAATCGTGGGCTTTCTTGAGGGCACCAGGACTTGTGTATGGCGGGCTAGCAAAGTGGACGGCTTCAATATCTACCCCACGTTTAAGAGCTAGATAACCTGCTACAGGTGAGTCAATCCCTCCTGACAACATGAGCATACCTTTACCAGAACTTCCCACAGGTAATCCTCCTGCTCCACGAAAAGTTTCATAGGAAAGATAGGCAGCCTCTTCACGAATCTCAACCTGAAGATTAATATCTGGATTTTTCATCTGAGCTTGCACGTTTGGAATAGCCTCGAAAACAGCTCCACCAAGAGTTTGATTCAGTTCACGACTATCCAATTCAAAGTTGTGATCGCTACGCTTGCTAGTGATTTTAAAGGTCATGCCTTCCTTGTAGATTTCCTTCATAATCTCTTGGACAGCAGACTTCAGAACGTCCACTGACTTTTCAATCTTATACACAGGAGAAAAATTTTGAATTCCAAAGACTTGTTTGAGTGATTCTGCTACTGCTGTGTAATCAGCTCCATTGAGGTAAGCGTGGGCACGGTCGCGATCTGCGGTTACCTTAACTTGAGGATAGATAGACAAAACGTCTGAAATATTATTACGAAGTTTATTAATGAAACGCATACGATTTTTGTGCTTGGTTGACAATTCTCCGTAACGAATCATAATTTCTGAATACTGCATAAATGCTCCTATCTTACTTTTCTAGTTTGATTGTAAATTAATTTTAGCTTGGTCAAAAACTGCTCGACTTGACTCATATCATTTTCCAGGTCTAGGCTTAGACGCACAGCTGACTGGGCCTTATCTTTGTCCACTCCCATGGCAATCAAGGTCCCCGCAGGTTTTCCTGCCTTGGACGAACAAGCAGAGGTTGTGGAAATGAAAATATCATAGTCTTCAAAGGCGTGAACGATGACTTCACCACGAACACCCTTAATCCCAAAAGTCAGGATATGAGGGGCAAAGTCTTCCTCATCTGAAAAGACAAAAATATCTGGATAATCCAGAAGAGCTTGACGAATGACTGCCTTCATCTGCCCTGTCTTACTAGCAAAGATATCTAACTTTTCCATAGATAAACGGAGAGCTTTGGCTGTCGCTGCAATTCCAGCAACATTTTCAGTTGTCGAACGATAGTCTCGCTCCTGACCACCACCTGTTAAAAGAGGCATGATCCTCTTACCAGACTTGATATAGACAAATCCAACACCTCTGACACCATGAAACTTATGACTTGAAAAGGTCGCAAAATCCACTCGATCAGTTAGATACTTTTCAGTCGGAATTTTAGCAAGTGCCTGAACCGCATCAACGTGGAAGGAAATGGTCGGCTTATCTGCCAAAAGTTCTGAGATAGCCTCAATAGGCTGGATAGAGCCAATTTCGTTGTTAACTGCCATGATGGAGACGAGAGTCGTATCAGGACGTATCAAATCTGCTAATGCTTCAACATCCACAAATCCTCTGCTATCAACTGGAGCAAAATCTATCTCAAAACCTTGACTTTTCAGCCAAAGGGCTGACTCCTTGACTGCTGGATGTTCAATAGTTGATACGATGATGTGCTTGCCAAACTGGGCTTTTTCAAAGGCCACCCCCTTGATGACCCAGTTATCTCCTTCTGTACCACCTGAGGTAAAGAAGAATTCATCACTCTTCTTCCCAATCAAATCTGCAATTTGCTGCCGGGAAGCATCTAAAATTCGTGTTGCCTGATCTCCCAAACGATGGAGACTAGACGGATTTCCTACAATTTTTGAAGCGACCTGCATGTAAGTTTCAAGTGCTTCAGGATAAGGCTTGGTTGTCGCCGAATTATCAAAGTAGATCATGTTTTCTCACGCTTTCTAAAATCACTCCTTCTATTGTATCACGAAAAGAGACCTGCGACAAGAAAGGGAGTTTTCTCTTTTTTTAAGATTTTTTTAAAGAAATGAGGTATAATAAATCATAATTAAAGGAGAGTATCATGTCTAACTATCGTAGAACTTCAAAACCAAAAACAGAACACATCAAAAAGGGATTTACTGTCTTTCAAAAAACGATTGCTACCATCGGTAGTATCCTTGGCCTCATCACCGCTACTATCACCATTATGAACGCCATGGATAATAACAAAAACAACAAAAAAGAACCGACGACAACCCAAACAACTGTTGTCAAGGAGATTCAAAAGGAATCCCCTCAGGAAAATACTACACCTAACAGGGACAACACTTCCACTAAAGAAAATACCACGCAAGAAGAAACTTCTCAATCCAATAAAAAAGAGGAGAAAAAAGAAGAGCAGAAAACAACAACTCAGGATTCTTCTACACCTTCCTCAACAAAAGAAACAAGCGATAATGGAACACAGTCAAATACGACGAGTTCTGAAACTAAAACGAACCAGTAATCACCAAAATAGCTTCTTTCCAAATTTGGAAAGAAGCTATTTTTTATTGTTGCAATACTTTTCGTGGTTTGGTTCCCTCAGCTGGACCGATGACACCTGCCATTTCGAGTTCTTCCATAAGGCGGGTCGCACGATTAAATCCAACTGACAAACGACGCTGAATCATTGAAGCGCTAGCTTTCTGGGTTTCGATAACCAAAGCCTTAGCTTCTTCAAAAAGCGGATCGCCACCAGCTTCACCATCAGAAAAATCTCCTTCATTTTCAGGAACATCTCCTGGGTCAAAGCTGTCATCGTAGTCCGCATCTGCCTGAGCCTTGATGAAGTTTACGATACGTTCAACATCATCATCCGAGATAAAGGAACCTTGCAGACGGACTGGATGATTTTCATCAATTGGTTTAAAGAGCATATCTCCTCGACCAAGCAGTTTTTCTGCTCCATTCTCATCCAAGATGGTTCGTGAATCTGTACCTGATGAGACTGCAAAAGCCACACGAGATGGGACATTGGCTTTGATAAGACCAGAGATAACATCAACCGATGGACGCTGCGTTGCGAGAATCATGTGAATCCCTGCGGCACGCGCTTTCTGTCCGAGACGAATAATGGCATCTTCCACTTCCTTGCTAGCCACCATCATGAGGTCTGCCAACTCATCCACAATGACAACAATCAAAGGCAGCGGTACTTGTTTGTACTCAGATTGGCTATTAAATTCCTCAACCTTGGCATTGTAACCAGCGATATTTCGCACACCAACCTTGGCAAAGAGTTCGTAACGGTTTTCCATCTCATCCACAACCTTTTGCAGGGCCTTGCTGGCCTTGCGTGGATTGGTCACAACTGGGATCAAGAGATGAGGAATGTCGTTGTAAACTGATAGCTCAACCATCTTTGGATCCACCATCATAAACTTGACTTGGTCTGGTCTTGCTTTCATCAGAATGCTAGCAATAATACCGTTAACTGCGACTGATTTCCCTGATCCCGTCGAACCTGCAACGAGTAGGTGGGGCATCTTGGAAAGGTCAAAGGTGCGGGCAGTTCCATTGACCGCCTTCCCTAGAGGAATTTCGAGGAGATTTTCTGGTTTAGTCTGAGACTGTTCCCAGAGTTCTCGGAAGGAAACAGTCGCGATTTCTGAGTTAGGAACCTCAATTCCGACTAAGGATTTACCAGGTATTGGTGCCTCAATCCGGACGTCCTTGGCCGCCAGAGCTAGCGCTAAGTCATCTGCCAGATTGGAAATGCGGTTAACCCGTACACCAACTGCTGGCTTGACTTCATACTTGGTAACTGATGGTCCTATTTCAGCCCGTTCCACCGTCACCTTGATACCAAAGCTAGCAAAGGTTTCTTCTAAAATTTTGATATTTTCTCGAACAATCTTCTTTTCCTTGGACTGATCTTTGGGTTTATCTGGCGCAAAGAGTTGCAAGCTTGGCAGTTTGTATTCGAGAGCTTCTTTGGCAGAAAAATCAACCTGCACCTCTTCATCCTCAAAGTCTTCTTCCACATCTGGAACGTCAAAATCAGTTTGAGGGAGGATAATCTCCGGTTCGATCCACTCTTCCTCAGGAATTTGGGGGAAATCGTAGTCTGGTACCTCTGATAAGATTTCTCCCGTTTCAGGATCTACAGGAGGAAGCGGTAATGCATCCTGTTCTTCTTGTTCTCTCTGAATTCTGGCGGCTTCTTCAGCTTCTTGACGAGCCTTCTCTTCTTCTCTCTTGATGAAGCGTTCCTGTTTTCTCTGTTCCTGTTTTTCTATGAAGGATCTGAACTGAGCTCCAATAAAGGCTGCAACATCATAAATAGACCAGGGACTAACCAAGAGTGCCCCAACTAGAATCAAGAGAACTCCAATAAAGTACGATCCGATATTGGAGAAAAGAAAGGATATGGGGATATAGAGTCCAACACCAAGCAGGCCTCCACCAGCAAAGCTAGTCACCCGCATACCAGTCAGGTCCGTCATAACTTGAGACAGGGTCCCTTTTAGGACTGACTGCTCCAAGCCATATTTCCATACCAAGTAGGCCTCAAAAATCAAGAGTAAGCCAGCAAAGATACAGAGAAATCCTGACAGAAGTCCCTCTTGCTTGCGGATCCATTTAAAAAGAAAAAGATAGATGAGGAGACCACCTATGGCCACATAGGCCAAACTTCCGACCACCAGTCGAATGAGATTGTAAAGAGTGACACCTGCTGCACCGAGTTTGAGGGCTGCAATAATTAACAATAAGGCAATTCCTAAGGAAATTAGCATCCTCTGGATAGCCTGTTTTCTTTCAAGTTCTGCTTTAGACGGTCTCCGTCTTGTTTTTGTAGTATTCTTGTTTGCCATTCTTCTATTATACCATATTTCACAGCCATTTCGAATAGAGAAAAAGATTGCACCAAATGGTAACAATCTTTCTATTCTAATCCTTTTTATGCTTGTGGTTTTCGTAGGTAACCATAAACCACACCGCTTACGATTGCTCCAATCAAGACAAAGACTAGGTAAAGTAGGGCATTTGAAGTTAGAGCGATAACGAAGATTCCTCCGTGTGGCGCCATGAGTTTGATTCCTGCAAGACCAACGAGTCCACCTGCTACTGCTGAACCAAGGATAAAGCTTGGAATCGCACGAGCTGGGTCTGCTGCACCAAACGGAATTGCTCCCTCAGTGATAAATGACAAGCCCATGATGATGTTTGTTAAACCAGAGTTGCGTTCTTCTTTGGTAAATTTATCTTTGAAAAGAAGGGTTGCGACAAAGATAGCAAGTGGTGGAACCATTCCTCCAGCCATAACTGCTGCCATAGCTACAGAACCACCTGAAGAAACAGTCGCTGCAAGCGTACCTGTACCAAAGACATAAGCAGCTTTGTTAACCGGTCCACCCATGTCAACAGCCATCATGCCTCCAAGAACGATACCAAGAAGGACAGCTGAACCTCCTCCAAGACCGCCTAGGAAGGCATTCATAGCGGTGTTGATTCTTGCCATTGGGATGTTAACAGCTAGCATGACAAATCCAGTCAAAATTGTTCCAAAAAGTGGCAAGAGAAGGATTGATTTAGCACCTTCAAGTGAACGAGGAACTTTGACATATTTCTTGATAGCAAGAACCAAGGCTCCTGCGATAAATCCACCAACAAGTGCACCTAGGAAACCAGATGAGACACCTGCAAGAGTTGAAGTTGCTTCACCACCTGCGGCATAAGGAATTTTACCAAAGGCAAAACCTTCTTTAGCAATAGCACCAGCCACAAAACCAGCTACCAAACCTGGTTTTTCAGCAATAGAGTAGGCTACATAACCAGCAAAGACTGGAAGCATCAAGCCAAAGGCTGCTCCACCAATTTTCATGAACATAGAAGCTAGTTCATGGTAGGATCCGAGATTGCCAAGACTATCTTGTGGCACACCAAAAGCTCCGTCGATTAAGAAGGCGAGGGCAATCATGATACCACCACCGATAACGAATGGCAACATTTGAGATACACCACTCATCAAGTGTTTGTAGAAAGCTCCACCGATACTTTGTTTTTCATTAGATGCTGTTGCAGCTTTTGCTCCATTAGCAGCACGATAAACTTCAGCATCTCCTGAAAGAGCCAAGTTGATCAATTCTTCTGTCTTACGGATACCGTCTGCAACTGGACGGTTAACCAATGGTTTGCCATCGAAACGATCCATTTCAACGGCCTTGTCTGCTGCGATGATAACAGCTTTAGCCTTGCGAATGTCTTCTGCAGTCAATTGATTCCCAACACCGCTAGCACCATTGGTTTCAACCTTGATACCAACACCCATTTCAGCAGCCACTTTTTGAAGGGCTTCTTGAGCCATGTAAGTGTGGGCAATCCCTGTCGTACAAGCTGTAACAGCTACGATAAAATCACCAGATTCATTGGCAGGTGCTTGAACAGGCTCCTCAGCTTTTTCTGAAGCTTGGTCAAAGAGTTCAATGACTTGATCTGCAGATGTTACTTGACGAAGTTTGTCAGCAAAACCGTCTTTCATCAAGTATTGAGACAATTCTGCCAAGGCTGCCAAGTGAGTGTCATTGGCACCTTCTGGAGCTGCAATCATGAAGAAGAGGTCTGTTGGTTGCCCATCCAAGCTTTCATAGTCAACACCCTTGTTTGACTTAGCAAAGAGAACCGTTGCTTCTTTGACAGCAGAGTTCTTGCTGTGAGGCATAGCGATTCCATCACCCAATCCAGTGGAAGTGAGAGCTTCACGCGCTAAAATTCCTTCTTTAAAGGTTTCATAATCTGTCACATAACCGTGATCTACCAAACTTTTAATCATCTCTTCAATGACAGCTGTTTTCTCAGTTGCCTGCAAATTCAGCAACATGACATCTTTTCTCAATAGGTCTTGAATTTTCATCGTTTTTCTACCTCAACTTTTTCATATGTTTCTTTAATAAATTCCGCTGTTGCCAAGTCATCTGAGAATGTGGTTGCTGTGCCACAAGCCACTCCCCTTTTGAAGGCTTCTATTGCGTCTTTTGATTTGACAAATTCACCTGTAAATCCAGCCACCATAGAGTCACCAGCTCCAACTGAATTTTTGACTGTTCCCTTGATAGGTCTGGCGAAGTAAGATCCCTCAGATGTGACAAGAAGAGCACCGTCGCCAGCCATAGAGATGATAACGTTTTGTGCACCTTTAGTCAACAATTCTCGAGCATATTTCTCGATTTCATCTAAACTTTCGAGTTTCACTCCAAAGATAGCTCCTAGTTCATGATTGTTTGGTTTGACCAAAAGTGGCTGGTAGTCCAAACTATCAATCAAGGTCTGTCCTTCAAAGTCACAAACAACTTGCGCACCAGTCTGGCGTGTCAAGGCAATCAAATCCTTATAGATAACATTGCCTAGGTTCTTAGCACTCGAACCCGCAAACACAACCGTATCTTCTGCTGTCAAACTAGATAAGATAACTTTCAATTCTTCCAGCTGAGCTGATTCCACATTTGGACCTGTTCCATTGATTTCTGTTTCTTGGTCTGCTTTAATCTTGACATTGATACGAGTATCTTCTGCTACTTGGACAAAACGAGTTTCGATTTCCTCTTCTGCCAAAGTATCTGTGATAAATTTACCAGTAAAACCTCCGATAAATCCAGTCGCTGTATTTGGAATACCCAAGCGTTTCAAAACTCGACTGACATTGATTCCTTTCCCACCAGCAAACTTATCATCACTGTCCATACGATTGACACTGCCGACTTGAACTTGGTCCAAGCGCACGATATAGTCAATGGATGGATTGAGTGTGACTGTATAAATCATACTTCTATTACCTCCGTTTTCTTCTTAATAGCCTGCAAGAGCTCATGCCCTTGACTTGTGATGACAATAGCGCGTTTAAGTGGCGCTACCTTGGCAAAGCAAGTTTGACCAATCTTTGACGAATCAACCAAGACATAGGTTTGTTTGGCATTCTCTAAAATAGCACGCTTAACGGCTCCCTCCTCCATATCTGGAGTCGTATAATAACCATCGTCGACACCATTCATCCCGATAAAGGCACGGTCAAAGTGCAATTGGTTAATTTGATTAAGAGCAACTCCACCGATACATGCATCTGTTGCCATCTTGACACTCCCTCCAACCATGACAGTTGGAATCTGTTTTTCAACCAACTGAACCGCATGGTGAATGGAGTTGGTCACAACTGTGATATTCTTATTAACCAATTCCCTGATTAAAAAAGCAGTTGTCGTTCCAGCATCGATAAAGATGACATCTTTTTCCTTAATAAGGGATGCTGCTTTTTGAGCCAGTAGCTTCTTCTCTTGAAGGTTTTTGACAGATTTTTCTTGGATGGTTTCTTCTTCCTGCAAGGAGTGGGGTAATTCTGCTCCTCCATGTACACGGCGAAGCTTGTTCTCCGCCTCCAACTCGTCCAAATCTCTTCGTACTGTCGATTCTGATGTTTCTAATAGATTAACCAATTTTTCTAGGGAAACTACATGATGTTGATTTAACTCTTCTAAAATCAATTGCTTCCGCTCAGTTTTTAACACCAAATCACCTCCTGTTATCGTTTACACTATTCATTCTAGCACATTCTCTACTAAAGTCAAGCATTTTTTATCATTTTCTTTCAAATTCTATCATTTTTCTTATTTCCAAAATTTTTATTGCAAGATAAGTGGCTTTATGGTAGACTATTTGAGTAAGTATTGGAAGATTACTCAAGAGGCTTAAGAGGCCGTGTTGGAAACGCGGTAGGCGTGTAACAGCGTGCGTGGGTTCGAATCCCATGTCTTCCGTAGAAAAAGAAAAACTGCACCTCAATGCAGTTTTTTTATCGTTCTAAGAATAATATCTAGAAATGAAAGGCTGAGTTACTCTAACTATCACACCATATTTGTCTGTATCCTCCCCTATCCTAATTCATAAAAAAACAAGTAGTTTATTAAGACTACTTGTTTTTCTTCTAAATCTTAGGATTAGATATTACTTTTATCTTTTTTATCTGAAGATTTGTCTGTTGATTTATCAGTGGATTTGTTTGAAGATTTATCTGAAGACTTGTCTGTTGATTTATCATTAGACTTAGTTGAGTTTTTACGGACAATTTTATCATAACCTTCTGTATCATCAAGCAACTCTGTTGCCAAAGTACGGTAATCTTCTTGTGAAATCAGCCAGTTTCCATCCTTATCCTTGGTTAATTTGATTTCTGTATCAAAATCACCAGTAGTGAAAGGTGTATGAGCTAAGTTAGGATCAACGTCACTGTAGGTTGAGAAATCTTTCTTAAATAGATGCTCAAAAATCCAGTAAGAAACCAATGTTTGGTAACGCTTGATGTCAACGTTTGAACCAGCTTGATTGTATTTACCTAGGTTATCAACACCTCCAATAAGAGTAGTGAGAACTTCCCTTGTAGATGAAGCCAATCCTTTAGAGTGTAACTTCTTAGAGTTGAAAGTAACAGTCGCTGTATTTCCTGATTCATCAACCTTCACGTCTTTAACAGTGTAAGAACCGATATCTTGATATAATCTACGTCTCATCTTCAAGAAACCTGAAATGGTTTCTTCTGGAGTTTCTACAGGGAAATCTTTGTGCCATTGTACTGAATAGGTAGATGCAGGTGAAAGCCCTTCTTCTTTGATTTTTTCACTTGTTTGTACAGCAAATACTGCCTCACTCCATTTTTCATAAGTGTCGCCATAAATCTTCTTAAATCGAGCAGAGTCGCTAGTAAGAACTGAGTCTAAGAGAATCTCAGCATCTTTTGTAACTTTTTCTTTAACTTCTGCAGCTTCATCTTTCTTCTCAACTTGTTCCGTATTCTCCTTGTTATCAGAAGAAGCTTCAGATGACTGATTAGAAAATACAGAACATGCACCCAAGACAACTGTTGAAAGTGCTAAGATACTTAGTAACTTGATCTTTTTCATGTTTCACCTCTTTATGAAAATTTACTCTTGGAGACTACCTCCAAGGATAGTTGTTTAGAAAAACACTGGGTTTATCTAACGGAGAATGGGGGATTCGAACCCCCGCGCCAGTTACCCGACCTAACGATTTAGCAAACCGTCCTCTTCAGCCTCTTGAGTAATTCTCCACTAACACACTAGAATAAATAGGATACAACGAAGGATACAACAAAGGATATAATTTGGAAAAAATCTACTGTATACCTGTTCATAATGGAGCCGGTGGGAGTCGAACCCACGTCCAAACACCTGCCAACATATTTGTCTACAACCATAGGTTATGTATTATTTTAACAGTCCCTCGACACATAACTCAAGCCTAGGAACTGCGAGTCTATTAATCTCTTATCAAACCACTAGACAAGGCTTGATCGTATCTCGCTAATCATAAGACCTGTCATTGAACACGAGCAATCCAAATCAGGTCACGCCTGCTGGTTTTTAGGCAGCTAGAGCGTAAGAAGTGTTATTTTTTGCAGTTATATTTAACTGAGCGTTTACGTCGCCACACGGGTTGCAAAATATGCCTCATAATGCCTGTCGAATCCGTAACGACCCCAGGATGTTAGAACTATTATAACCTATCTTCAAAAAAAATGCAAAATCAAGCCAATTCTTTAGAACAGATACGTTTTCAAGGCATCTGATAATGCTTGATAACCGGCTACACTTAGATGGAGGCCATCCGTTGTATAGGTTGATTGAAGTTGCCCTTCTGAATCTGTCAAACTATCATAAATCGGCACAAAATCTACCTGCATATAGGCGGATGCTAGAGCCTCATAGGCTTGATTCCATTCTCTGATCTTTTCATTGGTACGAATATATACTGTCTGCTTGTATTCTTCTCCTTCATTGACTGGCAGAATAGAAACAAGCTTTATTTGTGACAGCGGATAATCTCGGTTGAGCGATTGAATCACACCTTCAAGATTATCCAAGGCTTCATTCATGGGAATATCTTTTCCAATATCATTTGTTCCTATTAGGAGAACAATTTGATCGACAGCATCACCATAAAGATGGGCATCCAAATTCTCTAATAACAATCTCGTCTGATAGCCTCGTATGCCACGATTAACAATCGTCTTGGCAACCCCAAACAACTCTTGAAGAGGGTAATACTCCACTATCGAATCACCAATAAAGATGATATCTGGCTCTAGAACAGATACTTGATTCAATTCACGATACTTGGTTTGAATTTTTTTCTGCTCCTTTAAAAGCCAATTCTCTAATAACTGTACTGCCACCCTATCCCTCTTTCTCTAACCAATTCTCTAGAACTTGATACACACCCGCCTGGCTGTTGGCTGGTGCCAGGGCAGTCGCAACTGCCTTGACCTCATCAGCCGCATTTTCCATCGCATAGGCAATTCCAGCCAGCTCTAACATTTCTATATCGTTTTCGCTATCACCAAAAGCCATGATTTGTTCTGATGTCAAATCCCAGCGCTTGAGTAATTCTTCCAATCCCCAAGCCTTGTGAACCCCAGCCTGCAGGATATCGATACAGCCATAACCGCTAGAAACAGCTCTTACACGACCATCAAATAAATCATTAATTTCCTGCAAAACTGAACTAGAACGTTCTTCACCAACAACCATGCTCATCTTTAACACTCCACCGAAGAGGCCAGCTTGCAAGTCTTCCACAAAATTCATTCGTTGATAGAATTTTTCAATCATCTCTGGTGTCATAAATTTTTCTAGGTCTGTAAACACAGTCCCTTTCTTGACAAAACCACCCTTCATACCTGTTACAACAAACTGATCTCGGCACTCTCTCCCTTTAAAATGAAGGAGAGCCTTGTCAACCGTAGCATCATCCCAAATCTGCGCTTGAATCAGTTTATTGTTTTCAAAAATACGCGCCCCATTGGCAACTACCAGAACTACTCTACTCGCCAAGTGCTCCAGTAATTGCCTCATACGGTGAACTTCATTCCCTGTCGCAATGACAAAACGGATATCCCTTTGATCCAGCTGATCTAAAAGCTTTTCCAAGCGGGGCAAATCCAGCTGCCCCCTCGGGTCTAGCAAGGTTCCATCCATGTCTGTTGCAATCAATTTAATCGTCATCTCGTCTCCTTTAGGGCAAGTGCCTACCACTTCAACCCTACATGTTCATTCATTTCTTTATAGGCCGTGTCAATTCGTTCCTTGGTCGCCTCGTCCAACTTGTCACGGTGACTGCCTCCCTCGATGAAGTCCTCTAGGATATAGGTCTGATAGAGGAAGAGCGGATAGCCTTCTGGAGAGTAAGTCCCTTTGGGTGTTCGATTGACCCAAGTCGGATGCGCTTTGGCAGTTTCAATCCTAGTCTTGCCATCTTTTTTCTTAATGGTCACATCCATGAGAACACCGCGCTCCGTCCACTTGGCATTTTCCTCATCTTGCATGGTTTCAATGCGCTGGTTTGAGAGGAAATTTCCCATGGAATAGATAATCAGTTTTTTGTCACCATCTTTTTCAACTGTTTCAGCAGGTTCAACGACGTGAGGATGCCCTCCAAAGATAATATCGGCTCCCCAGTCAATCATTTTATGGTACAGTTTTTTCTGTTCTTCCGTTGGTTCTAGCTGATACTCAATTCCCATCTGAGGCATGATGACAGTAATATCCGCCTCCTTCTCTGCACGCTCGATTTCTGCCTTCATCTTATCTTCATTCAGGTCAGAAAGATAGCGATTATAGTCCTCTTGAGAGATATATTGCTCAATGCCATTAAAACCGTAGGAATAGGCCAGGAGAGCTACCTTGATACCATTGACTTCCTTGATGACTATAGGTGCTTGGTCTCGGGATTCATGCGTGTAGACTCCGATGGGTGTCATTCCAGCCTTTTCAATAGCTTGAGCCGTTGAAACCACTCCCTCAATTTGAGAATCCAAAATATGATTATGAGCCAAGTCTAGAACTTGGTAGCCTGCATCCTTGATCGCATCCATGACTTCTCCTGGAGCATTAAAAAGAGGATAACCTGCCAAGTAGTGGTCCTTGTTCACCGTTCCTTCAAAGTCACCAATTACTAAATCAGCTTGCTTGAGCCAGGGTTTTACATACTCAAAATTTTCATGAAAATCATAGGTCCCATCTTCTTTAAGAGCTGTTCGGTAGATAGGGATATGATAAAGAAGGTCACCATTTGCCATGATACGTGCCGTTGTTTCACCAGACTGATCTTCCTTGGATTGACTGGAAGTACTTGCAGAATCAAGAGTTTGACTACTAGGACTCGTTCCCTTACTACCTTGTACTGCTCGAACTAATAAGTTTCCCCCCATGGATAAGGCAACTGCAAGCAATAACATAATAATAAACTGGGCATTGGTCCAGGATTTATAATTCCGAAAGAAATCCACACTAGTTCTCCACACCCCATAAAGAGAGCCCTGAGACCGTCTATCTTGTCGCTTTTCCATCTTTATTCCCCCTTGCCTTTTGGTGCAAGTCTTTTCTTTTATTATACCACAGACAAAAGAGGAATACCGTTTATTATATTATTTTTTAGGAACTTCTGCGACTTTCTTTCTCGCCTATTTTGTGTTATCATGTAGAGGTAATGAAAGGAGAGAAAATGTCTGCAATAGAACGTATTACAAAAGCTGCTCACTTAATTGATATGAACGATATTATCCGCGAGGGGAATCCAACTCTTCGCGCAGTTGCTGAGGAAGTTACTTTCCCACTGTCTGACCAGGAAATCATCCTTGGCGAAAAGATGATGCAATTCCTCAAACATTCCCAAGATCCTGTTATGGCTGAGAAAATGGGGCTCCGCGGTGGTGTTGGGCTGGCTGCTCCCCAGCTCGATATTTCAAAACGCATTATTGCCGTCTTGGTCCCAAATATTGTGGAAGAAGGTGAAACTCCACAGGAAGCCTACGACTTACAAGCTATTATGTACAATCCAAAAATCGTCTCTCACTCTGTTCAAGATGCTGCTCTTGGTGAAGGAGAAGGTTGCCTGTCTGTTGACCGTAACGTACCAGGCTATGTCGTCCGCCATGCCCGTGTCACTGTTGATTATTTTGACAAGGACGGCGAAAAACACCGTATCAAGCTCAAAGGTTACAACTCTATCGTCGTCCAACATGAAATTGATCATCTAAACGGAATCATGTTCTACGATCGTATCAATGAAAAAGATCCATTTGCTGTCAAAGATGGACTCCTCATCCTCGAATAAAGAAAATCCCGTTGCAAGACGGGGTTTTGTGTTATAATAGAGGCATGAAAACAAATGATATTGTCTATGGCGTCCACGCCGTTACAGAAGCCCTCCTTGCAAACACTGGAAATAAACTCTACCTCCAAGAAGATCTTCGAGGTAAGAATGTTGAGAAGGTCAAGGAACTGGCTACAGAAAAAAAGGTGTCCATTTCTTGGACTTCAAAAAAATCCCTGTCTGAGATGACCGAAGGCGCTGTTCACCAAGGTTTTGTTCTACGAGTGTCAGAATTTGCCTATAGCGAGCTGGATCACATCCTTGCAAAAACACGTCAAGAAGAAAATCCTTTGCTATTGATTCTGGATGGTCTAACTGACCCTCATAATCTGGGTTCAATCTTGCGAACAGCTGATGCGACCAATGTTTCAGGTGTCATCATTCCCAAGCACCGTGCTGTCGGAGTGACTCCTGTCGTTGCCAAAACGGCCACAGGTGCTATTGAGCATGTACCGATTGCGCGAGTGACCAACCTCAGTCAAACCTTAGATAAACTCAAGGATGAAGGCTTCTGGACCTTTGGAACGGATATGAACGGTACCCCTTGCCACAAGTGGAATACAAAAGGGAAAATCGCCCTCATCATCGGAAATGAAGGAAAAGGCATCTCTAGCAACATCAAAAAACAGGTCGATGAAATGATTACCATTCCCATGAATGGGCATGTTCAAAGCCTCAATGCCAGTGTTGCTGCAGCCATTCTCATGTACGAAGTTTTCCGAAACAGACTATAAAAAAAGTTTCCAATCACTTGATTGGAAACTTTTTTCTTAACTATGTTCTGTGATAAATTTATAGGCTTCTTGACCAGCGATAGCCCCATCTCCAACTGCTGTTGTCACTTGGCGAAGGTCTTTCTGGCGAACATCTCCAACTGCAAAGATACCGTCAACGGCAGTTTTCATGTGATTATCTGTTACAATCCAGCCTGCCTGGTCTTGAATATTCAATTCTTTAACAAAATCGCTAACAGGATCCAAACCAACATATATAAAGACACCACCGAAGGCTTGCTCTGTCACTTGACCCGTTTTTACATTTTCAAATACGACAGATTCTACTCGGTTTTCACCTTTGATTTCTTTGACAACAGAATCCCAGATAAAGTTGACTTTCTCATTTGCAAAAGCACGGTCTTGCAAAACCTTTTGGGCACGAAGTTCATCTCGACGGTGAACAATAGTGACAGTCTTGGCAAAGCGAGTCAAGAACAGAGCTTCTTCTACCGCTGAATCTCCACCACCGACTACGAGCAAGTCTTGGTCACGGAAAAAGGCTCCATCACATACGGCACAGTAAGAAACACCACGACTGTTCAGTTCTTCTTCTCCAGGTACACCCAAAAGACGGTGTTTTGACCCAGTTGCCACAATGACCGTACGGGTTTCGTAAACTTGATCATCAGTGATTACCTTCTTATAGTCACCCTGGTCTTCAATATTTTCAACATAGCCATAAAGATGCTCCACTCCAAGGTTTTCAAGTGGTTCAAACATCTTTTCAGCCAATTCAGGTCCACTGATATTGGCATAACCTGGATAGTTTTCAATATCAGATGTGTTATTCATTTGCCCGCCTGGCAGACCACCTTCAATCAAAGCCACTTTCAGATTGCTGCGAGCAGCATATAAGGCAGCGGTCATTCCCGCAGGTCCAGCACCGACAATAATCGTATCGTACATTTCGATTCCTTCTTTCTTGTTGTAACTATCTTTATTCTAACTCATTCTTGCTAGTCACGCAAGGATTATGCCTTGAAAACCAAGAGCAAACTCATGACGGCAAAGGATAACACCGGAACGACCAAAACTCCAATCATAATCATATCATAGAGATGAGCTTGGCGAGCTTTGGCTGTCTTGTCCACACCAGACATGGCTCTCAATCCAATCCAAATCCCCAGAAAAATCACGACAAGGATGGTCGTTAAGATCAAACTCTCGAAATATAAAGAAAATAAATGCAGTAGCATGATCTCTCTCGTTTCTATCTTTTTTAAAGAGTAAACTCAGCTAGTCCAACTAACTGAGTTTTCCTTTTTCTATTATATCAAATATAAGTCCGTTTGTAACTAGCAAAAAATTCTTTTGTCCGTTCTTCTTTCGGATGATTGATGATTTCATCCGGTGTGCCTGACTCGATGATTTTCCCTTTATCTAGGAACAAAATCTTATCTGCCACTTGGGCTACAAAAGACATATCGTGACTAACCAAGATCATGGTCTGACCAGACTTAGCGGCATCTGCAATAGATTTTTCCACTTCTCCGACCAATTCTGGATCAAGAGCTGATGTTGGTTCGTCCAAGAGCAAGACATCTGGTTTCATAGCAAGCGCACGCGCGAGGGCAACCCGTTGCTTTTGTCCACCTGATAAATGGCGAGGATAATGGTTTTCACGATCAGAAAGACCAACCTTGGCCAACTCTTCCTTAGCGATTTTTGTTGCTTCCTCGTCCGATAATTTTTTAACGACAATCAAACCTTCCTTGACATTGTCAAGAGCAGTTCGGCGTTCAAACAAATTAAACTGTTGGAAAACCATAGACAACTTGCGACGAAGGGTTAGAATTTCTTCTTGGCTAATCTGAGAAAAATCAACTTTAAAATTGTCAATCTGAATCGTTCCACTATCTGGAGTTTCAAGATAGTTTAAACTTCGAAGAAAGGTTGATTTCCCAGCTCCAGATGAACCAATCAAAGCCACTACCTCACCTTTTTGGATATCCAAGTTCAGATGATTCAAGACTGTCTGTCCTGAAAAGGATTTGCTTAAATTCGAAATCTTAATCATTAACGAAGGTCTCCTTTCACATCTGTAGACACTGTATCCGGTGCTGAGATAGCCATTTTTCTCTCGATGAAACGGCCGAGGCTTTCAATTCCGATATTGACTACCCAATAGACAAGGGCTACGGAGATGAAACGTTCAAAATAGCGATAATCAGCTCCACCTAAAATCTGAGCTTGGGCAAAGACCTCCACAACACCTGCGCTAAAGGCTAGAGAAGTCCCCTTGGTCAAACCGATGAGGGAATTAATCAAGGTTGGAGTCGCAACTACCGCCGCATTTGGAATAATCACGCGACGATAAACTTGCGCTCGCGTCATACCCAAACTGCGTGCCGCCTCAATTTCACCGGGATTAACAGAAAGGATGGCCGCACGAATCGTTTCACTTGCATAAGCCGCCTCATTAAAAGCAAAGGCCACAATCGCAAAAAGCGCTGCTGGAATCGCATTGATATTGAGACCAGTTCCCCATTGTTGGTTGATAGCTTTCAGTAACAAAGGAATTCCATAGTAGGTCAACATAAGTTGAACTAGGATTGGGGTACCTTTTAAGAAGCTAACGAAAAAGGCTTGCAAGGGATATAAAATCCTAACACGATTGATCTTAACAATGGCAAAAATTAGGGCAAGTAGCAAACCAAAGAGTGCACCTCCAAGCGTCAACATCAAGGTTGTAGGCAATTGTTGGACAATCCTTGGAATTCCATCAAAGACCGAACGCAAACTAAAGAGCTTACCATCCGGAATGAGTTGCATCAAACTTTGGTACCAATCTGATGCTAAAAATGTTGTAACAGTCATAAAAACATCCTCTCCTGATAATGATTCATTCTATCATACTTCTGCTCGCAAGCAAATTATTTGCTACGGGCTGCTCAGACTTTGTCTATCTTCTAGTTTATCACACTTTAAAACAGGGAGGCTATATATTTTACCTATCAAGGAGATAGATAAAAACTATCTCAAACCTAAGTCCTCATAGGTTTTTCTATAGCCAATTTGTTTAACAGCACCATTCTCCACCAAAATTGGACGTTTCAATAACATACCATCACTCGCTAGAAGCTTAGCTGCTTCTTGTTTTGACAAACTTCCCACCTTATCTTTTAGGCCCAGTTCACGGTATTTGATCCCGCTAGTATTGAAAAATTGTTTCACTTCAAAACCGGAAGTTTCCAACCAGTTCAAAATCGCGTCTTCACTTGGTGTTTCTTCTACGATGTGGACAGCTTGGTATTCCAGTCCAAGTTGATCCAATTCATTTTTTGCTTTCTTACAAGTTGAACATTTTGGGTATTCGATAAATTCTAACATCTTCTTTTCTTTCTATTTTTTATTTTCTTGAAATGCTGCACCTTCATGTTGCAAGAGCCAGGCTTTCTTTTCGACTCCAGATGCATAGCCTGTCAGACGCTTGCCTGACCCTAGCACACGATGACAGGGTACGAGGATGGACCAAGGATTACGCCCCACTGCTCCACCAATCGCTTGGGCAGAAGCCACTTGCAAATCTTGAGCTATTTGTCCGTAAGTTACTGTTTGACCATAAGGAATGGCCTGTAAGTAAGCCCAGACTCGCTTTTCAAAATCCGTTCCAATGGGAGCCAAAGGTAAGTCAGATAGATCCTGAACACTGCCTTCGAAATAGGTATCTAAATAGGAAATAACCTGGTCTAGGACAGGATGTTTCTTAACTACTTCTATACTATCTCCAGCGATTCCCCTCTCAAAATGAGTTTGGTTCTGTACCCAAATTCCATACAGATATTGCTTGTCAGCAACTAAGGATAAGGTTCCAATTGGCGACGGGTAGAGCATTTTTGCGTACTTTTTCTGCTTCATTTTTTTAATTTCTGATAGGCCAAACGTTCCCCATCAACTGGAACCTTACCGACCTGTTGGAAGCCCAGCTTTTCAAAGATATGCTGCATGGTCTTGTTTTCTGCATGCGTATCTGAACGAAAATCTAGATAATCAAAACCTTCAACCAAGCCTTCTAGGAAAGTCTGAGCAACACCTTGTCCTTGGACATCTGCTGCCACAGCGATACGGTGAAAGACCAAATATTCTAATTCTTCCCCCTGCCAACTCCCTTCATAAATGGCTTCATAGGCTTCCTCCGGGCTCTTGGTCACAGCAGCATAAGCTAGTAGTTCTCCTTCTTCCAAGGCCACATAGGCTTGGCCTGAGATGATATCATCAATAATGATATCGGCATTTGGATAGCCATTTTGCCACTGGTCGCTACCAGGCTTGGCTAAGCACTTTTTAGCATCCTCCATCACCTGCATAATCGCATCAACTTCGTTTGGAAAAGCTAAACGAATCTCCATCTTTTTCCCTCATTTCTAACTGTTTTCTCTCATCATAGCATAATTTAAAGCTTTCTACAAGCAGTTGAAACTTGACTTTTGTTTTTTATTATTTTATAATCTAGTTATCAAAACTAGATAAAAAGGAGTTGGAAATGAATTCTAACTTTTCCTACCCAAAATGGGAAGACATTCCAAACATTGACCTCTACCTGGATCAGGTTCTGCTTTATGTCAATCAGGTCTGTGCCCCTATCTCTCCAGATAAAGAAAAGGGGCTAACAGCATCCATGGTCAATAACTATGTCAAACATGGTTACCTGACAAAGCCAGACAAGAAAAAATACCAACGCAAACAGATTGCCCGCTTGATTGCCATCACCACTCTCAAGTCTGTCTTTTCGATCCAAGAAATCGCTCAAACACTGAATACTCTGCAAACTCAAGCAAGCTCAGACCAGCTCTACGACGCTTTTGTAGACTACATGAACCATGGGATTGATCCAGAAAATTCTATTATCCAAACTAGCTGTCAAACCGTTAAACTCTATCATCAAACTCTAGACTTAATCCTTATCAAAGAAGAGGAGGAAATCCAATGAATACCAGTCTAAAACTCAGTAAAAAGCTCAGTTTCGGAGAGGAAATTGCTAATAGTGTGACCCATGCTGTGGGTGCCGTTATCATGCTCATCTTGCTCCCTATTTCATCCACCTATAGTTATGAAGCACACGGATTTTTATCATCTTTTGGCGTTTCTATCTTTGTTATCAGTCTCTTTCTCATGTTCCTCTCATCAACCATTTACCACTCTATGGCCTACGGTTCGACCCATAAATACGTCTTGCGAATCATCGATCATTCTATGATTTATGTGGCTATCGCTGGCTCTTATACGCCGGTCGTATTGACTTTGATGAATAACTGGTTTGGCTATCTGATCATTGCTATTCAGTGGGGAACGACCATCTTTGGCATCCTCTATAAAATCTTTGCTAAAAAGGTCAATGAGAAATTCAGCCTTGCCCTTTACCTGATTATGGGCTGGTTGGTTCTGGCTATCATTCCTGCCATTATCAGTCAAACAACGCCAATTTTCTGGAGTCTCATGGTAACTGGTGGGCTCTGTTATACAGTTGGAGCTGGATTTTACGCTAAGAAAAAACCTTATTTCCACATGATTTGGCATCTCTTTATCCTAGCGGCGTCTGCACTCCAATATATTGCCATTGTTTATTACATGTAAAAAAGTTGAGAATCTTTTCTCAACTTTTTTCTTTACACATATTGATAAAGTACTGGTGCAAGCCAACATCATCTGTCAATTCTGGATGAAAAGAAGTTACCAGCATATTTTTTTCTTGGGCTGCAACGATTTGATCATCAACTGTTGCTAAAACTTCTACACCCTCTCCAACACTGCTGATAATCGGTCCACGGATAAAGGTCATGGGAATCTGACCAACTCCCTTACAATCTGCTTCTGTATAAAAACTTCCTAGTTGACGCCCATAGGCATTACGCTCTACTACTATATCCATAGTGGCTAGGTGACTTTCTTCCTGAGAAGTAATTTCCTTAGCTAGCAAAATCAAACCGGCGCAGGTTCCAAAGACTGGGAGTCCAGATAAAATAGCTTCTCGGATGGGAAGCAGCATCTGCTGGTCGCGCAAGAGCTTGCCCATGGTTGTAGATTCTCCACCAGGCAAAATCAAACCGGACAAGTCACTCTGATATTTCTGAAAATCATCTAAATTTCTGATTTCGACACTAACAACACCTAACTTTTCTAGCACTTTTGCATGTTCTGCAAAGGCGCCTTGCAAGGCCAATATTCCAATTTTCATCTATTTTCCTCGCTCTGCCATGAGAATTTGAATTTCATTCTCATTGATACCAACCATGGCTTCCCCTAAATCTTCAGAGATTTGAGCCAGAATTTGAGGATTTTGGTAGTTGGTTACGGCTTTGACAATAGCACTTGCTCGTTTAACAGGGTCGCCTGATTTGAAAATACCTGAACCGACAAAGACACCCTCTGCCCCCAATTGCATCATCAGCGCAGCATCTGCTGGCGTTGCCACACCTCCAGCTGCAAAGTTAACAACTGGTAATTTTCCATGTTCATGGACGTATTGGACCAATTCAACAGGGACTTGCAAGTCCTTGGCAGCCACATAAAGTTCATCCTCACGGAGATTTTGAATGCGACGGATTTCTTGATTCATCATGCGCATATGGCGAACGGCTTGAACAATGTCACCTGTACCCGGTTCTCCTTTTGTCCGAATCATGGAAGCTCCTTCAGCGATACGACGCAAGGCTTCACCCAAATCCTTAGCTCCACAAACAAAAGGAACTTGAAATTCTTTCTTGTCCACATGGAAACGGTCATCAGCTGGAGAAAGCACTTCACTCTCATCGATATAGTCAATCTCAATAGCCTCTAAAATCTGAGCTTCTACAAAATGTCCGATTCTGACCTTGGCCATCACTGGAATGCTGACCGCTTCTTGGATTTCCTTAATCATCTTTGGATCACTCATACGGGAAACTCCACCAGCTGCACGAATATCAGCTGGAATCCGCTCCAAGGCCATCACAGCAGCCGCACCAGCAGCCTCTGCGATACGGGCCTGTTCAGGGTTCTGAACGTCCATGATAACCCCACCTTTGAGCATCTGTGCCAAGTTTTTATTTAGTTCATAACGATTTTCAGTCATTTCTTAATCCTCATCATTTGTATTGGTAGCTACCATTTCATTTTAAGCCAGATTAGAATGAAGTACAAGATAAAAAAAGGATAATTGTATGGGTACAGATTGATACTCAATGAAAATCAAAGAGCAAACTAGGAAGCTAGCCGCAGGTTGCTCAAAGCACTGCTTTGAGGTTGTAGATAGAACTGACGAAGTCAGTAACATATATACGGTAAGGCGAAGCTGACGTGGTTTGAAGATATTTTCGAAGAGTATAACTAAAAAACTATCTGACCTTAACCTAAGGCCAGATAGCTCATCAATTTCTATTTTTCAGCTGTAAGTGCAGCCATTGTGATGTAGTTGTAAGGTTTGTTAAAGTGTGGCAAGAAGAATAGGTCTGTCAATGCCAATTTATCAATTGTCACATGCTCTTGGATAGCAAGTGAGAACATGTGGATTCCCATACTGATAGCAGCATCATGTGAAACCATTTGTGCACCAAGGATTTCGCGGCTGTCTTTGTCAAAGACAATCTTGATGGCAACTTCGTGGTTGTCATGTTTGATAAATTCTGGTTTTTGAAGATCGTTAAAGCCAGTTTCAGTTGCGTTATAGCCAGCAGCTTTGGCTTTTTCAAGAGTCAAACCAGTCGAAACCATGTGAAGACCGTAGATAGAGATACCGTTTGATCCTTGTACACCGATTCCTTCCAATTCATGACCACAAGCATTATAAGCACCAACGATACCAGTACGTACAGCGTTAGAAGCAAGTGCGATGTAGCTTGTATCTTTACGTGCATTGTCATAAACAGTTGCACAGTCACCAACAGCGTATACACCTGGGATAGATGTTTCTTGTTTCTTGTCTACGAGGAAGGCACCGTTACGGAAGAGTTCAATCTTACCATCAGCAAGAGCTGTGTTTGGACGGAAACCAACAGCAAGAACCACCATATCCACATCAAATGTTTCTTTGTCTGTTACCAAGCGTTCAACTTTTCCATCACCTTGGATAGCTTTAACTGTTTGACCAAGAGCCAAGCGGATGTTGTGGTCTTCCAAGTTCTTCGCCATCATTTGTGTGAAATCTTTATCATAGTAACCGTTCAAGACAGTGTCTACGATATCGACAAGCACCACTTCTTTTCCAAGACGCTCAAAGGCTTCTGCAAGTTCTACACCGATGTAACCACCACCAACAACGGCAATGCGCTCAAGGTGTTTGCTCTTGTCTTCAAGTTTTTCAATAACTTCTTCAGCGTTTTGGTACAATTTAACAAATTGTACATTTTCAAGAGTCGCTTTGAATTCGCGGTTACCCTTAACGATTTCAACACCTTCGATTGGAGGCAAGATTGGAGTTGAACCAGTTGCAAAGATCAATTTATCATAAGACTCTTTGTGTTCTTTACCTTCAACTTCTGCAGTCACAACTTTGTTATCGTAGTCAATTGAAAGAACTGGTGAGTTCATGTAAACTTTAGCACCTTTTGCTTCCAATTTTTCTTTATCAGAGTAGAAGAGACCTTCTGGGCCATCAATTTGTTCCCCGATCCAAAGCGCCATTCCACAACCAAGGAATGAAATATTTGAGTTTTGGTCAAATACTACGATTTCGTTCTCATGTCCGAAGTTGTCCAACATGGTATTAATACAAGCTGTACCAGCGTGGTTAGCACCAACTACAACGATTTTACTCATAGAAAAATTCCTACCTTTAATTTTTGATTTACCTTTCTAGTATATCATTTACTGTTAGCGTTTACAAGATATTTGCTCAGAATTCTCTTTTTTTCAGAAAAAAATACACTTAACATTGATGAATCTACTTTTTCTATCGTTTTCATATTAATTTTGAGCATATTTCTTGACTTTTTGTCAAAATTCATTTGTGAAAACGCTGACTTTATGATATGCTAGATACATGGAAAGAAAATGTAAGGGGTTTAATTTTTCTTTAACTACCTCATATTGAATGATTTCCTATAAGAAGAAAGGAGCTGGTAGCTTGCCTCTTCATTCACGTTCTGAACGGCTAATGGGAACAACTATCACGATTTCATTAGTAGGTGAACAGGCTGATTACCTACTTCAAGGAGCCTTTGATTTGCTCAAGGAACTCGAATACCGCTTTAACGCCAACAGTCAAGAATCCGAACTGATGGAAATCAACTACCAAGCTGGAATCGCACCTGTTAAGGTTCATCCTGACTTATTTGAACTGATTGCTCTTGGGTTAGAGCATAGCCTAGCTCCATCTAGCCATCTAAACATCAGCATTGGCCCCTTGATTCAAACCTGGCGAATCGGATTTGCAGATGCACGGCTTCCAGACTCTAAAGAAATCGAAGCTGTCTTGCCTCTAGTTGACCCGCATTTTATCAAGTTGGATCCGACTAGCTCTACTGTCTTTTTAGAGAAGAAAGGAATGAAGCTTGATTTAGGTTGCTTAGCCAAGGGCTATAGTGCAGATAAGGTTGCCCAGTATTTGAAAGAACACGGTGTCACCTCTGCCTTGATCAATCTCGGAGGAAATATCCTCACCATCGGGAACAATCAAGTCAAAGACGGGAAAGCCTGGCAGATTGGGATTCAAGATCCGCGAAATCCTCGTGGCAATCATCTTCTAACCATTCCTGTTTCTAACAAATCCGTCGTCACTTCAGGTATCTATGAACGCCACCTGACAGTAGATGGAAAAGACTATCACCATATCTTTGATAGTGAGACAGGATTCCCTGTCGAAACTGATCTCGCTAGCCTGACGATTGTCTCTGATAAATCCGTTGATGGTGAGATTTGGACAACTCGCCTATTCGGAGAGCGAAGCGCTTCTATCCTCTGGCAAGTCGAAAGTATAGATGGTATTGAAACCATCCTCATCGACAAAGAAGGACGCCTTGCTTGTTCTTCAGGCCTTCAAAATTGTATTATGTAAAAAGAGAAAGGAAATCTCATGCTAAAACTTATTGCCATTGTTGGAACGAACTCTAAACGTTCTACAAACCGCCAATTGCTCCAATACATGCAAAAACACTTTGCTGATAAAGCTGAAATTGAACTCGTTGAAATCAAGGATATCCCTGTTTTCAACAAACCTGCAGATAAACTTCTTCCCGCTGAAATTCTTGAAATTGCAGCTAAAATTGAAGAGGCTGATGGTGTGATTATCGGTACTCCTGAGTACGACCACTCTATCCCTGCAGTTTTGATGAGCGCTCTTGCTTGGCTATCTTACGGTATCTACCCACTTTTGAACAAACCAATCATGATCACTGGTGCTTCCTATGGTACACTTGGTTCATCTCGTGCCCAATTGCAACTTCGTCAAATCTTGAACGCTCCTGAAATTAAGGCAAATGTTCTACCAGATGAATTCTTGCTTTCTCACTCTCTTCAAGCATTTAACCCAAGTGGCGACTTGGTTGACCTTGATGTCATCAAGAAATTGGATGCCATCTTTGATGACTTCCGTATCTTTGTGAAGATTACAGAGAAATTGCGCAATGCACAAGAATTGCTTCGCAAAGATGCTGAAGAATTTGACTGGGAAAATTTGTAAGATAGGAGACTGAAAGAATGAAATTTGTTGGACTTGTTGGATCAAACTACGATCAATCATATAACCGCAAACTCTTGGAATTTATTCGTCGCAATTTCAAATTCAAATTTGAATTAGAAGTCCTTGAAATTGACGAAGTTCCAATGTTTAACCAAGACGAAAAATGGGACGAAAGCTTCCAATTGCGTTTCTTGTATAACAAGATTACACGTGCTGATGGTGTCATTATCGCTACTCCTGAGCACAACCACACTATCTCAGCTTCTCTCAAATCTGTACTTGAATGGCTTTCATACGAAGTTCATCCATTTGAAAACAAGCCTGTTATGATTGTGGGTGCATCATACTATGACCAAGGAACATCACGTGCCCAAGTTCACCTTCGTAAAATCCTTGATGCTCCAGGTGTCAATGCCTACACGCTTCCAGGTAACGAATTCCTTCTTGGTAAAGCTAAGGAAGCTTTTGATAACAACGGAAATATCACTAACGAAGGAACTGTTAAATTCCTTGAAACTTGCTTAGATAACTTTGTAAAATACGTAGGAGTCGTTTCGAAATTGAAAAAACCAAAACCAATCGAACCAGAAGACTTGGATTGTGGAAAACCAATTGCTACAACCATTACAGAAGTTGACCCTGACGATCCAGAATGGGTAGAAAAAGTTGCAGCAATCACTGGGGCTGTTTCTGGTGATACCTATGTCAAATTGGACCACGGTATCTTGACAGTTAATCAAATTGATATGTTCTTGAAAGCTATGCCATTTGAATTGACATACGCTGACGACAACAACCAATTCCTATACTACAACAACGCTCACCAAGATCCAGACACCATGTTTGCTAAACGTGTACCACCTCAATCAGGTAGCCGTATGTCGACTGTTCATGGTTCTCTTCCACCAGCACGTATGAAGAACGTAGAGTGGGTTATCGGAACACTTCGCAACGGAAACCAAGAATACGTCCGTACGATCGTTCCAGGTTCTCCTGCAGGTGTCATCAACACACACAACTACCAAGCAATGTACTATCCTGATGGATCATACGCTGGTATCAATGAAATCGTCTTTAACTTCCAACCATGGCTTGACTGGTACCTAAAAGAGACTGGTCAACGTTTGGTAGGTGGTAGCGGACCATTTGCTCCTGCTGCTGGAGGTCATGGAGACGCCGATGCTACTTCCGGCGCTTCTGATTCAGGTGATGCTGGAGGCCACGGTGGTGACGCTGACGCTACTTCTGGTGCAAGCAACTAAGAAACCAAAAGGAGCCATTTGGCTCCTTCTTTTTTATTACAACAGAAAAGGGGAATGTAAATCATCTACACCCCCTTTCATTTTATGAGTTAGGATCATCTATACTACGGCCGTGCAAACCTTTTTCACGTTGTACCTGACGTAGTTTTTCTGGTGTGACGTCATTGCCTTCCTCGTCCACAATTTTGATTCCCTCGATGTGGTGACGAACAGATCGACGATAGCCTTCGATGTACTCCTCACGAAGTTTAGCTTGTTCCACTTTTTCAGCAGAAGTTAAGCCTTCTGTTTTTTTCTTTTTGGCAAGCTCATTGATACGAGCGATTTTTTTCGGATCCATTTCCTCTCCTTTGTGATAAGATACAGTCCGTTTGACTGAGTTTATTTAGTATTGATTTGGTTAAAACGAGCGAGCTTAGCTGCTTTCTTGGTTAATTGCGACAAGATTGCCAAACGATTTTGTCGAACAGTCTGATCTTCAGCCATTACCATGGTATTTTCAAAGAAAGCATCAATAACTGGGCTAAGCGCAAAGAGTTGTTCTAATTGCTGACTTGCAGCCCCTGACAAAACAAGTGATTCTACTGCTTCTGCCAAGGCTTTCTCTTCTTCATTCTCAAAGAGAGCAGGATCAACAGTATCAGTTCCTTCGGCTTTTTCAGCCAAGTTGAAAGCACGTGAGAGGGATTCGACAGACGATTTGAAATCTTCTTTCTTGCTTGCTTCGACAAGAGCACTTGCTGCTTCTAGCATATCCGCCATAACAAAGTTTGAACTTGCAAGAACTGCTTCCTTGATATCTTTTGGAGTTGAACCCATCATCTTATCAACACGAGCCTTGATAAAGTCCATAACCTCTGCTTTATTTTCATAAGTCAAGCTGTCAAATTTCAAACTGTAAAGGCTATCAATCAACTCATCCATAGCAATGTGCCAACCAAAAGCATCCAAGATACGAACCACACCTTGGGTCGCACGACGAAGAGCATAAGGGTCATTAGAACCTGAAGGAATCAAGCCTACTGAGAAGAAACTCAAAATTGTATCCAATTTGTCTGCAATGGCTAGAATGGCTCCAACCTTGCTCTCTGGAAGTTCTCCTTCGGCTGATGTCGGCATGTAGTGTTCACGAATAGCAGCTGCCACCGCTGGAGTTTCTCCAGCAAGAAGGGCATATTTTTCACCCATAATACCTTGGAGCTCATCAAACTCACCAACCATACCCGTCAACAAGTCAAACTTGTAAATGGCTGCTGCACGCGCTAGGTCAACCGTTTCATCCACTGACAAACCAGCCTTTTCTGCCAAGAGAATGGCAATCTGCCCTGTACGAATCATGTGTTCACGAAGGGAACCAATCTTCTCATGGAAAGTCACATGGTTCAATTTTTCAACAAGATCTGAAATGACCAATTTTTGGTCTTCACGCCAGAAGAATTCACCGTCTTCCAAGCGGGCTACCAAAACTTTTTCATTTCCTTTGATGACATTTTCCAAATGCTCTGCGTTTCCGTTACGAACTGAAATGAAGTTTGGTAGGAGTTTACCGTCTTGATCACGAACAACAAAGTAACGTTGGTGTTCTTTCATCGAAGTTACCAAAACTTCTTCTGGAACTTCAAGGTATTTGGCATCAAAACTTCCCATAAAGGCAGTTGGGTATTCAACCAAGTTCAAGACTTCATTGAGCAAATCAGCATCAATTTCGATACGTACACCATGTTCAGCTTCGATTGCCTTGATTTGGTCAACAATCATTTGCTCACGTTCACGTGGATCCGCGATTACAAACTGCTTACGAAGATCTTCTTCGTAGCTCAATGCTGACTGAATCTTGGTTTCTTGTCCCAAGAAACGATGACCGCGACTCACACGATCACCCTTGATATCAAGGAAATCCAAATCAAACTCTTCTTCATCTAAAAGAACAGTCAAAGTGTGTACAGGGCGGATATATTCAAAAGTGTTGTTAGCCCAGTGCATGCTGACAGGGAAAGTCAGTGACTTCAAGACGTCTACTACACCTGGAACAATGGCTTCAACTGGTTGCCCCACTTCTTCCTTGGTAACATAGACATATTCTTCACCTTTGATTTCACGGAATTCAATATCTTCAACTGTCAAGCCTTTTCCACGGACAAATCCTTGAGCTGCTTTGGTGAAGTTTCCATCACTATCCAAGGCGATTTTCTTTGCTGGACCCTTGAAATCTTCTGTCAAATCAGACTGTTTGTCTGCAAGTCCAGTCACACGAACAGCCAAACGACGTGGTGTTGAGAAAGTTTGAATGGCTTCAAAAGACAGGCGGTTTTCCTTGAGGAAGGCTGCCATTTTTTCACCTAGTTGTTTTTCGCTTGGAGTTACTACGTAGGCTGGTAACTCTTCAAGACCGAGTTCTACTAATAAGTTTTTTGTCATGTTTTTTCCTTTACATTTTCTTCAATCTTTTTTGATATGCACCTTAGGTACTGGGGATGTCGCTAACTAACTTTTGTGAGTCTGTAAGGAAATCTTATACCAAATAAACTAAGATTTCCAACAGTCTCATCAAAGTGGATTTAGCTGACTTTTTTTTGAACCCAAGGTTTCAAAAATCCCCACATAACAGTACGGCAGTGCATATCCCTCTAGCAAGTCTTCAACTTGCCTTTAACGATTTTAGAGCACAGTATTACTTACTATTCTGCGTCTTCTGCTAGGAGTTTAGCTCGTGTTGCTTCATCCAAAAGTGGGTAACCTAGGCGTTTGCGTTCTGCGACAAAGGTTTTGGCTACGACACGGGCCAAGTTACGGATACGAGAGATATAGCCTGCTCGCTCTGTTACAGATACGGCACCACGCGCATCAAGCAGATTAAAGGTGTGTGAACATTTAAGAACATAGTCATAGGCAGGGTGAACCAAGCCCTCTTCCAAGGCGCGCCCAGCTTCTTTTTCAAACTTATCAAAGTTTTCAAGCAACATTTCTTGGTCCGAAATTTCAAATGAATATTTTGAATGCTCGTACTCAGGTTGGATAAAGATTTCTCCGTATTTTACACCATCAGCCCACTCGATATCATAGACAGAGTCCACTTCTTGAATGTAAGAAGCCAAACGTTCCAAACCATAGGTAACTTCCGCAGTCACAGGGCCAGTTGCCAATCCACCGACTTGTTGGAAGTAAGTGAACTGAGTGATTTCCATACCATCAAGCCAAACTTCCCAACCGAGACCAGCTGAACCAGTCGATGGATTTTCCCAGTTATCTTCAACGAAACGAATATCGTGTTCCAAAGGATTGATACCCAATTTTTCCAAAGACTCAAGGTAAAGTTCCTGGATATTTGATGGAGATGGCTTCATAACCACTTGGAATTGGTGGTGTTGGTAGAGACGGTTAGGGTTTTCCCCATAACGACCGTCAGCAGGACGACGTGATGGCTCTACATAAGCCGCATTCCATGGCTCAGGCCCAATAGCACGAAGGAAAGTGTAAGGACTCATCGTTCCCGCACCTTTCTCATTATCATAAGCCTGCATAAGCATACAACCTTGGTCATTCCAAAATTGTTGCAAAGTCAAAATAATTTCTTGAAATGTTAATTTCTTAGACATTGAATACTCCTTTAATTTATATTATCTTTTTAGATTTATTCATCAAGCAACCAAGAAAAAGCTGGGTCCTGAAAAATATGACGTTTGGGAACCGTTTGTAAATTCTGATCGCATTCGTCTATTGTACCTAGTTTCAAAGCACAGACTTCTGGTATATTTTCTTGAGCAGTGAAAATTTGACTATGACAGTTCTGACAGTAATAGCGTTGTTTTCCTGGAGATGAACTATAGGTAACCAACTGTTCTTTTCCATGCAATACTAGGTTTTTACTGCTAACTTTGGCATTCACTGTATAGGCAGACGCAGTTGCTTTCCGACAGAATGAGCAGTGGCAAAAAACTAATTCCGACAATTCCTCATCTAAAGTGTAGGTCACTGCTTTGCATAAACAAGATCCTTTAAGCATTATGCTCCTTTCTACTTAGGCATTAGACGAAATTCAAAAAGAACCGAATTTCAACACCCAAGCCTTGCGACTAGGGGCGTCTGAAACGCGGTTCCACCCTAATTTATTACTTCATTGTTTATAAAAATACGACAGAAAGCGCCAGTTTCTTACCTTGTCCTACTTGGCTCCCACTATCCCAAGCTCGCTGAAGAACGCCATAAGACTTTCTTTCCTAGCTAGTATTATAGCAGATTTTCTAGCCAGTGTAAACCAAAAATGAGTCTGAAAACAAAGTTCCAGACTCATTTAATAGTAAAGCTTCAGAAAGTCCTGTTTAAGGATGTCTTCTTGCTTTTGGTTTTTTGCCATGTAGATTTCTCTTGGCTTGTTTCAATGCTGTAATGGCATCTTTGACATCTTCTTGGCTCGCTCCTGGATCTTTAAGGAGTTCCTGTGCCTCTTTAAAGGTTAGGAGATAAGCTGCTTTTTCTTTCTTGTCTGCATAGATAAATCTCGCGTTCTTTTCTTGGAAAAGGCGTTCATCTTTGACCAGTTTCTTCAGACTAGAGAAGTCAGTAGCTTTGCCATTTAGTTTGCTTTTAGCTGTTGCTAGGGCAATGAGAGATTGGTCAATTTGATCCTGTTTAACTTTAGGATCCACAGCTAGTAAGGCGATTTCTTGGAAGGCACGATCATAAGCTCGACGTACTTTTTCCTTAGCATTAGCATATCGTCCAGTTTTAGTCGTTGCATAGTAAGCTTTCATAGCTTCTTTCAAGGCTGTAACGTTCGAATCTTTTCCATCCAAAGCCTTACCAGCAACTTCAAGACTAGCAAGAACACCATCAATCAATTCTTGCTTCAACTTGCTTGACAAGGCTGACTGTGCCACTTGGAAAGCTTGGTCATAAGCTTTTCTCTTATCTGCACTACTATTAAAGTAACGAGACGTTTCTACCAGTTCTTTTTGTTGATTTACCGCAGCAATCAAGGCCAACTTAGACACAACAGATAGACGCAAAGCATTATTTCGACCTGGCTTCACGAGCAAGGAAACGAGATCTTCAAGGAGTTCATATCCAGTTGGCAAGGTGACTTGTACAGTATAACGACCTGTAGCAACTTTCTTACCAAAGGCGTATTGACCGTATTTTTCAGCAGGAAGAGTGATACTTGTCCCATCTTCTCCTTTCAGAACCACTGTAGTCGTCTTTGGAACTGCTTGATTGAAGGAAACAGACACAGGTGCATATTCTAAGAGATTTGCTAGGAAGGTAATGGTTTGGAAACTATTTTCTTCAGTCAAGTCAAACTCTTGGGACAAGGCACTGATAAATTTCAATTCTGTTCGGTCATAACTGAAAATTTCTGCTGTATAATGACCAAACTGTAAGAAATGAATCGCTTTTGTCTTGTCAACATCAACATATTGTCCCTTGCTATTTTTGATTCGATAGACGTAGAGGGTATCAATATCTTGGTTTGTTTTTGCATCCTTCAAGGCAATTTTCACTCGACCACTATTTTGATCGCGTACAAGTTCAGCAAGTGAGATATAATCTACATTTCCTGCATAGTCCTCAACAAGATAGTAAATATTAGCCTTGTCAACATCCTTAGGAAGTGTATAACTACCATCAGCATTGGCTTTGATCAGATGGGTGTTCTCAAGCGCACGAGTTCCAGACTGGTCTTTCCCAGATAGAATCATGGTCCCTTTCTGGTCAAATGGTGTGATATAGAAGACTTTTTCTGAAAGGAAACCGCCTTGACCCACATCTTTTGGTTTGCGAGCTACGAATTCTTGGTTTCCATCTTTAAAGCGAATATAACCACTTGTGATGACAGGTTTTTGAGTATCAATTTGAATCTTAAAGGTCGTATATTGTTCTTTGGCTCCTGGAACATCTGGTGTGTAACTAATAACATAGTCATATAAACCATCTGCAACAGTATTCCCATCAAAATCCTGGCCTCTCCAAGCAGTATTATCTAGAATATAACTCTTCAGATTTCTACTGTCTCCATCAAAATAATTCTTACGAAGATCCTTTGCATCACCCTCCCAAATAGGATGTTCATGCTTGGTATCCGTAGCCGCATAAACTGTAGCCCGAAGATTTACAAGATTTCTCAAAGCAACCGTTTTGTATTCAACTAGGTCTTTGTTTCCATCATCATTTGGAGAAATGGCAATACGGACATTCCCTTTTTCGTCCAACTGAAGAACATGCTTACCTTCAGCATTTTGTTCGATTCCAAGAACGGTAATTCGGCGTCCTTGGCGTTGACCTTTAGACACTAGAAGGTCATTTTGCAAGGTTGCGAGATAGGTAGCATCATTAGAGTAGTTAACGGCAGGATTTTCCTTGTCTACTTCCGTGTAAAATCCATTTTTCCCTTCTCGGACAAGGTTGTAAATTGGTTTTTCGACAGCAGGGAGATTTTGGAATTCTCCTCGGAAGCCCATAAATGCAAGACTCACAACATCCCCATCATCTGCTGGATCTACAAATCGAACAAAACCTTCAAGGAAATAGCCATTTGGCATTTGTTTGCTGAGTTCAGTAGCAAATTTTCGAGCATCTACTTTAACAGTGACTGTTTGACTGCTGTGGGCTTTGACTGTCACTTCTGGCCAGACTGTCTCCGTTAGTTTTCGAGGTCGAAGGGTGAATTTTCCATCTTGGACCTCGTCTGTATTGGTATTCACTACCATCTTGAGAGTGCGGTCAGTATCTGAAATATTGTGTACAGTGACCTTGAAAGTAAATTGATCTCCAACATTTCCTAAAGTCACGCTTGGATAACCATTTTCACCCGTTACATAGAGGTCTGTTGACACTGCAGCAGCTGTATCCACAATACCAGAACCTTGCTGACGAGGAGAGGTATAAGTGCCTGTGTCCTTATTAACATGTGGTTTTGCAGTTGACATGATCAATGCCTTGACAGTCTCTGATACTTGCTCAGGAGTCAATTCTGGATGGTGTTTTTGAAGGTATTCCTTAACCAGAACTGCAACACCCGTAACGTGAGGAGCCGCCATACTGGTTCCGCTGATACTACCATAGGTATTGTCATTAAAGGATGAATAGATATTGCCGCCAGGAGCTGTCACGTCCGGTTTCAATTGTCCATCGGTAGTCACTCCCCAACTTGAAAAGTCAGATAGCTGATTGGCTACATCAGAAGGGCGATTATCCATCTTGTCATTAAAAACAATCTTGTAGTTTCCTGATTTTAAGGCTTCACCATACTGTTTAGAAATAAATACAGAAGGAATTTTCTTTGCTTCATCATCAATAGCCATATTGATATTTGGACCTTCTACATTATTGTAGATCAAAGCACCAACTGCACCGTGTTTTCGTGCATTTTTGATCTTCTCTGAAAAGTTCATGGCTCCACGCTGAATGAGGGCAAGTTTCCCAGTTAAATCCAACTTCGCAAAGTCTTCTTCACGACCTAAGCCTGCTTCGACGTATTCGTACTCTTTTCCTTTTTCAAAGTCCTTATCTGCTTCAGGTTGATTATAATCAAATTTTCCGTTATGAAGGCCGGCATTTCCCTCTAGACCTTTAACTTCAAAAACGGCTGTTGTCAATGTTTTATTGTTGACAGAAGCAACTGAAATCGAATCCTCAACAGTGGATGGATTTCCAACCAAGCCATAGTCTGGGTTTTCAGCTAGTGGTTTTGAATAACCATTTCCGAATGTATTGCTATTTCCTGCTGAGATAAGAACAGAAACTCCCTTGGCACGAGCCCGTTTGATGGCATCCACAATATCAGAACCAGCATCGACCATAGAACCAGTGCTAGATCCCAAACTCATATTAATGGCATCTGCTCCTAAGGCAACTGCGTCATCAATCGCCTTTACATAAAGAGCAGAACTGGTCGTCTTTTGGCGATCTGAAAAGACACGCATAAACATAACTTGGGCTTCTGGTGCAACACCATAGACCTTTTCACCATTCGGTGCTTCTTTATCAGGGTTTCCAGCTGCAATCCCTGTTACGTGCATCCCATGAGAAGTTCTTTCTGCTTCTTTGATCTTATCTGTTCCGTCAAAGTAGTCATAGGCATAGACAACCTTATCGCTATACCATTTACCGTAGTCGATTCCAGCAGCCTTTTTAGCTGCTTCGATGGCTTCCTTGTTTTTAAATTTTGCTTTTGACGGATCCGAAATTCGAAGAACCTCATGATTCAAATCAAGCCCTGAGTCAATAATGGCAACAACGGTCCCTGTCCCCTTGTAACCAGCCTTCCAAGTTTTCGGTACTGTGATGATATCATTGCTTGAAAGACTATTTGGTTTTGCAGACTCAGTTTTTTCTTGTTCTTTTTCTGTAGTTGCTGTTTCTCCAGTAGTTTTAGGAGCTGTCGTTGCTTGAGTCTCTTTTTTCTCTATTGTAGAAGCCTTCTCAGTAGCAGGCGCTGGACTGGTAGCGACTGTTGTTTCTTTTTGGACGACACCTTGGTCTACTTCTTTTGCAACTGCGCTATCTTTTCCTGATTCTTGGGCTTCAGCAGTTTTATCAACCGGAGCATCTACCTTAGCATCTTGTTTACTAGCATCCTCTTTAGAAGTTTCAGCTTCTTGTTTCTCTCCAACTACTGGTGCTATCCCATTAGTATTGGTTTGGTCAGTTGAAGAGTTTGAGTGTTTATCGTCTTTTAGCTCTGTCTTAATTTCCTGAGTTTGAGCTTGATTTTCACCTGTACTCTGCTCATTGGCACTGACTTGACTTGCTCCAAAAACCAAAGCAGTTCCCAATAAAACTGAAGCAAGACCAAATTTGTATTTCCGTAATGAAAAACGTTGTCGTCTATTCATAAATAATCTCCTTTTTCTTTAAAGTATACCTATTATAACGCAAATAATCAGAATTTTTCATAAAAATCTGAATTGTCACAAAAATGTAATATTTACGTATATATTTCACTTGTTTAACTTTATTATTCGTGTTATTCGCTCCATCAAACCAATATTTTCTAAATTCGTTCCTATATTTCAATACATAAAATTATTTTATTATACAAACAATTTAGATTTTTTATACACAAAAAGACTAGGATTTAAAATTCCTAGTCTTTGTTATTTCGGTATAAATAGATTTTACAAACTAAAAATCCATCTCATCCACACGTGGTGCGCCCGAAGTCACTGAAATTGTCTTTAAAACTTCTCGCTCGTCATTGCTGAGTTCAATTCCAAAACAGTCAAGATTGCTCTGGATGCGAGAGGCTGTCACCGACTTAGGTAGAGGTAAAAATCCTTCTGCCAAACTCCAAGCCAAGGCAATTTGAGCCACTGATTTCCCATGCTTAGTAGCAATTTCTTGGACTTCTTTCTGTTCAAACAGCTCCCCTTGCCCAAATGGTCCCCAAGCCTCTAAGAGAATTCCTTTCTCTCTACAGTAGTCAACCACTTCCTCCTGATAAACTCCTGGTGCCAAGCGTACCTGATTGACCGCTGGAATGACTCTTGCTATTTCAAGCAAGGCATCCAAATGCTTGGGAAGGAAATTACTAACGCCGATAGCACGGATTTTGCCTTCTTGGTAAAAGTCCTCCATCGCTCTCCAAACTTCAGCATTGCGAGTTTTCCATGCCTCATTTTCTCTTAGTGGTTTTGGATTTGGCCAATGGATAAGGTACAAATCTAGATAGTCCAATCCCAGTTTTTCCATTGATTCTTCAAATGCTTGGCGTGCTTCATCATAGCTGTGATTGGTATTCCAGAGTTTGGTCGTTACAAAAATTTCTTGTCTTGGTAGACCGCTATCTCGAATAGCACGGCCAACGCTCTCCTCATTTTTATAGATAGCTGCAGTATCGATATGACGATAACCAGCCTTTAAGGCTTCTAAAACGGCTTGGTAGGCTACTTCTCCATTTTCAGCTTTCCATGTTCCAAATCCTAGTACAGGAATTGAAACTCCATTATTAAGTGTGTAAGATTTCATCGTTTTTCCTTTCTATGTGAAGAAAATCTAAAGAAACAAAATCCTGATTATCAGAACACTTGCTCCTTTAGATTTTAACAATTATTGATCACGATCGTAATAGATCTCGTGAGCTTTCAAGCGAGAATTGAGCAATTCAGGAACGGTCACAAATGTATAACCTTCACCCTTTAGATACTCAATGACACTTGGTAGGGAATTAACTGAAGGACCATGGATATCATGCATGAGGATGATAGAACCATTGCGAACCTGGCGCTGTATCTCTGTCAAAATGGCTGTCTCGTTTTTACTCTTCCAGTCCAAACTATCCACATCCCACATGATGAAGCTTAAATCAAGACCGTTTCGAATATCATCAGTGATAGCACCATAAGGTGGACGCATCAGTTTAGAGCTTGATCCTAAAACTTGAGTTAACAAATCTTCTGTATCAGTGATTTGCTTTTTAGCATCTTCGAGCGAAAGTTGTGAAAGAACGGGATGACTCCAGCTGTGGTTTCCTACAACATGACCTTCTGATTTCATTCGTTTTAGAAGATTTTCATTACCTGCAATGTTTTTACCAAGTACAAAGAAGGTTGCTTTTACACCATATTTAGCTAAAGTATCCAAAGCTTGCGTGGTTGTAGTAGGATTTGGACCATCGTCAAAGGTCAAGGCTACAACTTTTTTATTTTTCTTAGCAAAGTATGCTTGGTAAAGTTCAGCATCTTTTTCTAATAGATAAGAGGACTCCAAAACATCAAAGAAACTGGATATCGGTAGAGCAATTTCCTCCAAAGTCTCCCCTGGATTAGCAGGATAAAGGATGATTTGACTATCTTTATAATCAAAGTTCCATGATGCCAGATCTTGGTCTGTAAAGTTTTTTAGGACCTGATCAATTTTTGTCTGGTCAAGTTTCTTATCTTCTAGAGTTGATTTGATTTGACTCAGCAAAAGTTCCTTAGCCTTGCTTGCATCTTTGAAAAGTCTACTGAGGTCAAAATCTTTCCCATCTTCAGTCAAGAAAATTTTCCCTAAAGAAGTCTTTTCTTTTTCTTCAACCTTTGATGCAGACAAATCGTAGACTTGCTTGCTGATATTTCGAGAAACAACTCCCTTTAAGACTGGATCCAACTGCTCGGTATAATAAAAGACCAAATCCTCTTTATCTTCCAGCTTTTCTTTGATATCCTGGTTGATTTTTTCTCTAACAGACGCAATGACTTCCTCTCCTTGCAGAGGGTAGTAGGCAATCACCTCAGCTTGACCTTTTCGGAAATGGTCCTTCTGACTACCTGAGTTGAATTGCTGGTCCTTTTCGCTCTTCAGCGCTTCAATTTTTTGTTCGTAAGATTGTTTTTGTAGTAGCTTATAACCAATAGCACTCCCTAATAGAATCGTAGCAATTCCAAAGATTCCAACAAGGGAAAGCAATAGCCTTCTCGTTTTATCGTGAGAAACACGTTTCGCTCTATTTTTTTTCATATTTCCATCATATCAAATCGAGGCTATTATTTCAATGATAAACAGGGATTCTGTCTTTTTTTAGGAAAAGAAAAAAGCTTAGAAATCTTCTAAGCTTCTATTTTTAAAAACGAATCGCTTCACGTGTTTTCTCATATGAAGTTACAAAACGGTTTGTAACCCCTGGTTCAGCAACTTCCAAGGCTTGTGAAATTTTTTCAAATGATGCCTGGTAGTCAAACTCTTTTTCAAAAATTTCAAGCGCTTCGTTGAAGGCCTCTTGGATACGCTCATCAAATGAACGGTAACGGTTTGAGTATTGGAGTAGTTGCTCCGTCAAGGTTGCATATTGAACGATATCATAGGTTTCTGTTTCAAGTGCTTCCATATCATTTGTTGCAATTTCAAGAATTCGTTTAACCGATTCAATATTCACTTGTGGTTGTTCTAACTCTGCCATCAAATCTTCTGTGTTATGACTTGCAGTAAAGAAAAGTTTCAAGAAACTTTGAGGAATACCTGGCAAGTTTCTCTTCTCCATGTAACGTTTGATAGTATGCAAACGGTTCACATAGACATTTGCTTTTTGGCGAGCATTGAGGTCGTCTTTTTCAATTTGCGCAAGTCGTTCGCTAACAGAGATTTGCTCATCCTCTATATCCTTGAGGTTGCTTTGAAGCATTTCCAACTGTTCTTCAAGAGCAGAGTAGGCTTGTGTTGACTCACCTTGATCCTCTGTCACTTCCATGATTGCCGTATCAAGTGCAGCCAATTCTGCTTGAAGACGACGAACATGATTTCCATCACTTTCAGGAAGAAGGTAGGTTTTAGTCAAGCGTTCAAGATCTTGAACAAGCACCTGATTATTTTCTTTCAAGTGGTTGAGATAAGTTGGTAATGTAGCAAGAAGACTTTCAACTACTTTTTGAGCTGCAATTTCACGAGTGAAGATATCATAAAGGGCGTTGATTTCTTCTTGGATGCGATTATTTTCATACTCTGCATTGTCCAACTCCAACTGACGGATGTTTTCTTGATTATTCTTCAAAGATTCATGCAAAAGTTGGAAACGAGACTCGATATCTGTTTCTGTAAAGTGGTAGTTGGCATCCAACAGCTTGCGATAGCCTTCTTCCAAATCTGCTAATTGTTCTGGCAGTTCCTTTGTCAAGGTTTCAACAAGAGCTGGAATTCGCTCAACGATGTGTGTCAAAGCAAGAATATGATTTTCAGTTGAATCAAGAATTGCTGCCGCTTCAACTGGGTCACCTGATGAATTTAGGGTAACAAATTGAGAGAATTCAGATTGGATGTTTTCCAATTGTTTCTCAATCTCAGGAAGGGCCTTCCCATATTTCTCCGAGTCTTCTGCAACGGTATGTTGAAGGGATTCAAACAAGTCCAAGGCATGAAGGACACGGCCACTATTCTTAGATTCTTGCTTTTCAAGTTCAGAAAGGGCATTGCGAATAGCAGCAATGTCTTCTTCAATCAAGCCGATTTGACTTTCAATTTGATCAATCTTGTGAGCAGCTTTGAAAAAACGGAAAGAATTATTGTAGCTTTCAGCTTCAAAGAGGTGATTTTCAATATCAGCAAATGAATTCAGAGATAAATCAACCCATTTTTGGTTCCATTCACGGAAGGTCACCTGACTTTGACCAATCAAGTGCATGTTTTTAACGGCTTCAACCTCATCATTTACAGGAAGGTTGTAGAGTTCTTCTTTTCTTTCTTCAAGGGCCGTTAATCTGCTTACATTACGCTTACGTAAAAAGATAGCTGTTACATAAGCTAAGATCAGAATGACTGCAATCGCAACCATTAGATAAATTAGTTGTCCATTAGACATATCAAACTCCTTTTATACTAGAAACAATCGTAATGATTATATCATATTTTTTAAACCAAGGGAACTATTTCCCACATTTTTTAGACGTCAAGTGTACTGTAAACAGCGTTTTCTTCGATAAATTCGCGACGAGGTTCTACTCGATCCCCCATCAACATATCAAAGATTTTATCTGCTTCGGCAGCATCATCTACCGAAACACGCGCCATCAAGCGATGTTCAGGATCCATGGTTGTTTCCCACAATTGGTGGTCATCCATTTCTCCCAAACCTTTATAACGTTGGATGGTTGGTTTTGAACGCCCTTCACTATGACGTGCTAAGGCTTCTTGGAGTTTAATTTCTTGATCTGCACCAGGTTGAATGTATTCTTTGATCTCACTTCCCACTTTAACCCCATAAATCGGTGGTTGGGCAATATAGACATAACCAGCCTCTAAGATTGGTTTCATGTAGCGGTAAATCAAGGTTAGCAGGAGAGTTCGAATGTGGGCTCCATCAACATCGGCATCGGTCATCAAAACGAGTTTTTGGTAACGAGCCTTAGTGACATCAAATTCTGCACCAAATCCTGTTCCCATGGCTGTGAAAAGACTTCGAATTTCTTCGTTTGCAAGGATTTTATCCATGCTAGCTTTTTCAACGTTCAAGATCTTACCACGAATTGGAAGGATAGCCTGGAACTCACGGTTACGACCAGATTTGGCTGATCCACCAGCTGAGTCTCCTTCGACGATGAAGAGTTCGGTTTCAGCTGGGTTGTTCGAAGAACAGTCTGCTAGTTTTCCAGGAAGATTGGAAATTTCCAAACCAGATTTCTTGCGTGTGACTTCACGCGCACGCTTGGCAGCTACACGAGCCTTGGCAGCCAAGATCCCTTTTTCCACGATACGCTTGGCGATCTGTGGATTTTCCATAAGGAAATCAGAGAAGGCATCGCTGAAGAGGCGATTGGTAATCTTGACTACTTCACTATTCCCCAGTTTGGTCTTGGTTTGTCCTTCAAACTGCGGATTTGGATGCTTAACTGAGATAACTGCTGTCAAACCTTCACGGACATCTTCTCCTGTTAGGTTATCTTCATTGTCTTTTAGTAGCTTATTCTTGCGGGCATAATCATTGATAACACGCGTCAGAGCTGTACGGAAACCTTGCTCATGTGTTCCACCTTCATGGGTGTGAATGTTATTGGCGAAACTCATAACGTTTTCGTGGTAACCGGTTGTGTACTGCATGGCTACTTCAACTGTGATATCATCCATCTCACCGTCTGTGTAGATTGGTGTATCAAAGATCACATCCTTGTTCTCGTTGATATATTCAACGTAGCTAGCAATCCCACCCTCATAGTGGTAATGTTTAGTCTGTTCGAGACCTTCACGCCTATCTGTGATGGAGATTCGAAGGCCTCGATTCAAAAAGGCTAGTTCTTGAATACGTTTGTTTAATTTTTCAAAGTCAAAAGTTGTTGTTTCTGTAAAAATCTCTGGATCTGGTGTGAAGTGAACTGTTGTTCCCGTTTTATCCGTATCTCCAACCACCTCAAGATCAGCAACAACATGACCACGACGGTATTCTTGGTAATGAATCTTACCATTTTTGTGGACATGAACATCTAGTTGCGTTGAAAGAGCGTTTACTACTGATGAACCTACACCGTGCAATCCACCTGAAACCTTGTAACCGCCACCGCCGAATTTTCCTCCAGCGTGAAGAACTGTAAAGACGGTCTCAACAGCGGGACGTCCTGTCTTTTCCTGAATATCAACAGGAATTCCACGCCCATCATCCACTACGGTGATGGAGTTATCTGGCTCTATAAAGACTTGGATGTGACTGGCAAATCCAGCTAGGGCTTCGTCAATTGAGTTATCAACGATTTCCCATACTAGATGGTGAAGACCTTCTTTTGAAGTCGATCCAATATACATACCTGGACGCATACGAACAGCTTCAAGTCCCTCCAAAACTTGAATTTGACTGGCATCATAATCCTGTGCCTGTTGATTTTTGATTTCTTCTGTCATTTTTTCCCTTTTCTTACATGTCTATTGCTTGTCTCAATGTCGCAACGTTATTAAAAAGATAGGCATCTAAGCCAGCAGCTTTACCTGCTTCTACATCTATATTTCTGTCACCAATGACCAAACCAGATGTAATATGATATTTATCACGTAAATAAATCATGGACTCAGGATCTGGTTTTCGTTTAAAGCCAGAACTGGCAGTCACCACCTCGGTGAAGTAGTTCGCTATCTGGGTCTTAGCAAGAAGTTCTAGAACTTGGTCATTTCGATGAGAAACCAAGAAATGGCGACCACCCTTGTCCGAAACGTCTTTGAGTAATTCTGGAATTCCCTCAAACAAAACTGGATGTTCTAGCTCACGCGCTTCATTTTCTTTATAGTTCTCTAAAAAATCCTCGATATCTGGTGCAAACTTCTCGATGGCAAAAGCTGTCGAAACCTTCAAAGCTTCGTAGACTCGGTCGTGTTCTTGCTCTATTCCGTATTGGGCTAAGGTTTCTACAAAGGCTGCAGTAGAAGTCTCATAATTATCCAATAGGGTACCACCTAAATCCCATATATAGTCGTGATATTTCATACCCTTCATTATACCATTTTTTTATGAAAAAAGCGATGATTTCCTAGATTTTTCGGCTCTATAATTTATATAGAGAGTAAAACACTATTGCATCTATGGAGCCTTTTTGTGAAGAATAGCTCCTCTATAAATAATCAAGCAAAATCTTTCTTATCTCAAATGTACAAATTAAAGAATAGAAACTACTAACAACCGCGTCATTGTTCACAAACGAAACGCTTTTGGATTTTCAAACTTTAAAAATAGAATACTCATTGCTTTGAATACCACAATAGAGTGCAGAAAAAGATTATTCCAATATGGAGTCCCTTGTTAATTCATTACAGTTCCCAATGATTCCATCTTTCTTTTCAATTGTAATTTATTCTCCAAACAGGCAAAAAACGATAACGTCCTTTTAAGGTGTTATCGTTTTTGTATATCATCAGATAAAGTTTGATTTTTATTGAGCTAAATTCGATTAGTTTCTTCCGAAGTTTTGACCTCTACCATCGCGGTCAAAATACATCCAACTTCCATCTTCAAGTTGAATCCATTTGCTTCGAGCCATATCCCCTGAATTGGCATCGAAATATCGACTAACCCCATTCACATCAACAACTTTTCCTTTGACTTGCTTGCCGTCTTGCGTGAAATAGAGAGTCTGTTGACCAACCTGCTGCAAGCCTGTCACTGCTTTTCCATCTTGATCAAAATAGTACCATTCGTTCTTGGCACCTTCAGCAAACTTGCCGACCGCCATTTCTCCTGAGTTAGCATCAAAGTAACGGATACTCTTATCTGAAAGTGTCACGATTTTGCCCTTGACTTGCTTGCCATCTTGGTCGAAGTAAAGTGTTTGTTTGTCAATCTTTTGAAGGCCTGTCACTGCTTTACCAGTTTGGTCAAAGTAATACCATTCGTTCTTGGCACCTTCTGCAAACTTGCCGACTGCCATTTCTCCTGAGTCGGCATCAAAGTAACGGATGGATTTATCAGCCAAAGTTACTACTTTACCCTTGACTTGCTTACCATCTTGGTCAAAGTAAAGTGTTTGTTTGCCAATCTTTTGAAGACCTGTCACTGCTTTACCAGTTTTGTCAAAGTAATACCATTCGTTCTTGGCACCTTCAGCAAACTTGCCGACCGCCATTTCTCCTGAGTTGGCATCAAAGTAACGGATACTCTTATCTGAAAGTGTCACGATTTTACCCTTGACTTGCTTGCCATCTTGGTCAAAGTAAAGTGTTTGTTGACCAATCTTTTGAAGACCTGTCACTGCAACTCCATCTGCTCCGAAATAGTACCAATCACTTGGGTTATCACCTTGAGCAAAACGATTGATAACAGCATTTCCTGAATCCTTGTCAAAGTAACGAAGTTTGCCATCTTTAGCACTCACAATCTTGCCCTTAACCTGATAGCCGTTTTCATCAAAGAATTGCTGTCCATCTCCTATCTTGACAAGACCTCGAGCCATAACGCCCTTGGCATCAAAGTAACGCCAGTTTTGACCATCAGTAGTGTAGTAACGGTTGAGAACTTGGGCACCAGTTTGATCATAGTAGTACTGATTACCATTTTCATCTTCACGGATAGAATCACGAAGTTGAATACCATTCTTCAAGAAATAAACGTGCTTGCCATCAATTTCATGAGCACCTGTTACAAGATAGCCTCGTTTATCGAAGTAATACCAATTTCCATTTTCATCTTGGATAAAGGAATTTTTAGCTTGATAACCACTAGTTGAATAGAACTTAGTACCATTGGCATCACTAACAAATCCTGTGTAAGCATTCTTATTAACTAATTGCTTAGGCAATACTATCTCGCCATTTCTGTTAGTGAGATAGTCGTTGCTAGCCCAGTCTTTAAGAACATAGTAAGCACCACGACCTAAGATATTGGTACCATTGAAGTACTTAGCCGACCACTTGGTAATCTTCTCATCTGTTGTCATCTTTTGACCATTGGAAATCTGTACTCGTTCAAAGATTTCTGGATATTTAGCTTTGAGCTCATCTAAGAAGGCGCCACCGTACTTACCTTGGAAATCAGTTCCATTGGTCTTACTATTAGCTACATAGAGTTTTTCCTTGATTTCTGCACCTTCACGGTAGGTTCCGTAGTTGTTGACACGTGTTGCTGTTACCACTTCCTTACCTGGTAGGTTATAGATTTGGTCTGGTACCCAGTCCGCGATGGCTTGGATATTAACACTGTGAAGCGCACGAAGAGCATTGAGCAAATCTTTTAAAGAACCATATTTATTGTTCTTGCTCATCGCCATATCATAGCGGTCTTCAAAGGCATAACCATTCTGAATGATAGAATCTAAGAAAGTACCGTCTTGGCTAGATACATACTGAGGTGGTAGCTCAAATGAAGTTACTCCCCATTCCTTGAAGAGGTTGACATTTTTAGCAATAACTTTATTGGTATATTGGTCATCGCGGGTTGCAAAGTCTTGGAAGTTAGAAAATCCTTCGTAAATCAACTGAGAATCAAGGGCTGCGCTAGATTCGTAGACCTGACCACTAGCGTTTTTCTTCTTGCTTGCTGTTGTACGAGCATCCTGATCTGCCTTAGCGCCAACTGGTACCCAAACAGCCAGATATCCAGAAACCTGTACATTGCTATAGCCTGCAATATCATTCATATCAAAGGTTAAAATACCATTAGCATCTGTCTTCTTCCAGAGCGATTGCGGCACTTCTTCGTCAGTTAGATAGCGGGAAATGCCATCTTTGGTCGTCAAAAGCACAGGGCGATAGTATTGATTCTTGTGGGCTGCTCCCATATTGACTTGCAGTTTATCCCATTCGTTCAGTTTCAGGTTAGGGTTGTTAGAAGCAATAACAGCCATCCCTTGGGTACGGGTTTCTGCTGTTCCTTCATCTGTTGCTTCATTGGCACCAGTACCGTAGCGAACAGAAGTCAAAATACCATTGTAAGACCATTTATCAGCCTCACGAGGTACACCCATATATGTGACTTTCATGTCTTGTCCACCTGCTACATACTTAATACGAGCACGCAACAAGGCATCGATAGCATCGTGGTAAGGAGATTTTTTCTCCATGTATTGACCATCATCGGTATAGAGGTCACCATAGTAGACCCGAGTGATAGAGTCTTTATTGGAGAGCATGAGAGCATGAGCAGTTGGGATGTTGAACTGCGTATACTTCTTGTCTGCCTTGCGCATATCTTCGTTGTAGATCTTGAAGGCTTGCTTGAGTTCATCCATAGTAAAGGTCAAACCATCCGTGTTTGGATTAATATTTTCTCGGATGATGTCGGCAATAACGGTTTGTACTTCACTGTCATGAGCCCGAACAAAGATATAGTTAGCCATCCGTTCGCCATTTTTCTTTTCAGAAGAACGGTCATTTAGACTATTTGTAATCGTTGGCTCTACTCCGCTACGGATAGATAGATTACGCATGAATGAATAAAGCAAGGAGAAGCGTAGCTTGTTGTCAATTGCTAGTTGAGCACCTTTAGTATCTTTGTTGTAGTCAGGATCGTTATCAGACCAAGCTTCCAAGATAGACAAATGCTTGATAGCTTCTTCTTCACTTTCTCCCACCTTGTAGCGAGACTTGAAGTAGTCAGATGCGATTTGGAGCAAGTCTGCGTTGACATTGTCCACCGCATCGACACGAACTCCATCAAAATTAGCAGTCGGATCATTGGCTACGATGCTTCCAAAGTTCATCATAAAATGCAACCAGTTGAGTTGTTCGGCCTGAACAGCTGGATTAGAGTTGTCAAAGTCGTTAGCGAGCAAGAACTCATAACCACCGTTTGACTTGTCAATGAAGTACTTAGGTTTACCTGTTTGACTAGTAGGGGTACGGTTAAGCAGACGGAACTTAGAGTCAGCATGAGAGCTCTTCTCATTATTAGTATAAAGCAAAGCTCCACCCTGCAAGTGGTCCTTTTTAGTACCAGTTGTTTCAGACTCTGACTTGATATTCCAATTTGGCTGGGTTTTGACAAAGGCACCCATCAGCGTTCTCAACCATTTGGTATCGCCTTCTTTACCAATTTTTTCCTCAATTTTGCGCTGAACCTGCTGAGAAGCACCTGTCAGAAGAGCTTGTTCAACTTTGTTTTCAAAAGCACCTGCTCCCAGACCTTGCTGGTTCATATAGTTGAGGTAATTAATCTGAGTACGCTTATCAGGCCACCAAGCCATCAAAAGGGGACGTAAGTCTGTTTCTGTCGAAGCCGTCCATGTTTTTCCATCTTTTAAGATGAACTTTGGACGATACCAGCTATCTGCTGTCAAATAACCGTCTACAGTTTCGATATCCTTGTCAGTCGTGCCGTAAAAAGCATTCTTTTGAGAGAATTCATTATTGAGACTGCTGGTTCCTTGTTGGAACTGATATTCATTTGAATCAACTAAGGCACCAGTTTCTGCATCAAAATAAAGTATTCTCCCATTAAGTTCAACTGCAAAGTTCTTTTTAACTGTACCATCGTCCTGAACATAGTAATTTTTACCATCAATGGTCTTAATATGAGATAGGACATCATCATCATGGTCAGCATTTACAGGTGCAGGTTGAGCCTGATCTGCCACCATTCTTTCAGCCACTGCTCCTTGTTTTTGAGCAGGTTCGGGCAAGCGATCTTTCTTTGCAACCTTTGGATTTGCAACAATCTTGTCTTCAACAGCCGTTTTTTCTCGTTTGTCGCCTTCTTGGTCTTGGGCAGTTGTTGGCCTTGCTTGTTTATTCTGGTCTGCTACTTCAGTTTTAGGAGTTTCTGTGATTGCATTAGCAGCTTTAACTTCTTCAGCAACAGCAGCCTTTTCTGTAGATGCTTCTTTCGTATCTGCTGGTTTAGCAGGCTCTTGAGCATTGGTTTGAACTGTTGCTTCTGTATTTTCTGCTGGTTTAGCAGGCTTTTCACTAGCAGCAACATCGTCTGTCACCTTGTCTGCAGGGGTTACTTTTTCTGCTTCTTGCTCAGATGCTATTTTAGCTTGGGCTGGAGTTTTCTGACCCGAACCACTAGTCTGAGCTGTAGCAGGTTCTTGAACTACAACCTGCTTTACATCATCCGCATGGACAACGCCTGGTTCTAGACCAAGTACCTTTGGTGCTACAATAAGGGCCAAGGTAGTCAAAGCAATGGCTACCCAGTTTTTCTTAACTTTATGCATCTTATAATGAATCTTTTTCTCCATCATAAAGCCTCCTTCTGAATTTAGTATAAAGTTATGCTCTTATTCTAGTATATTTTTCAAAATGATCATTTTTTGTTGCACATCTACAACTATGAAAGGCAAATTCTTTCAAACTGTTCTTTAAGCTTTTGGGCAACACCAAAGGAATCTAAAAATTCAAAAAAAGATAGGCATTGCTCGATGTCACTGAGAGCATTGGTATTCCCAACCTTGTAGGAGTAGAGAGCCCTATGATACTTAATCAGCGTTCGATCATATAGATCTGTTTCAGGAATTTTAGAGTGGTCGAGATAATTGAGAAACCTCATAGCAACTAGCAGGTGGTTCCCTTCTATACAGACACTAATGACATTAAGTAGCATCTTGATAATACGGCGGCGATTTTCAGGTAGGTTGTTATAAAACTGGGTACGATTGATCATCTCACTAGCGAAGGTTTCCAGCGTTTCCAAGGTCATCAAATCAACACTGTTTGTAAAAAGCCAGAGTTCATAACGTCCCCACTCCTCAACAGAAAAGAGATGATCCGTCAGAAATTCAATATCCTTCTTGCTAATCTGAAAATCTGAGCAACAGGAGGACAAGAGAGCCCTGACAATGATCGTATTGAGTTTATAGTTTTTCTTCTCAGGAAACTGTTCAGTCAAAGCTTCTGAGCTTGACAAAATATTTTGGAGCTTGACAACATTGTTTTCCTGATATGCATCAGCTACTTTTTTTGAGAACAGCACATCATCTGAATCAATGTAATTATGGTAAACATACTGAAACTCCTCTAGGGAAACGGCCATATTTTTTAAACAGCAATAAAAAGAATCAAGTGTGATCCCATTGACTCCCCGTTCAAAACGGGATAGCTGAGCCACGGAAATATCACCAGCAGCTACCTCTTTCAGGGACATTTTTTTTGATTCTCTAATGACTTTGAATATTTTTCCAAAAGTTTCCAACATATCACTCCCCCAGTTTCGTATATGCAAAAAATTCTGACTAATTTTAATATACTAGTAACATGTTTCAATTACATTACAGAGAAAGTACTTTATATTTCAAATTAATACAAGCAGATTAATTCGCATGATAAGACCGTTTAATATAGCATTTGTTGAATATTCTATCTTTTTCAAGAATCTTTTGATTTCAGTAACAATCTGAAGTATTCTATCTAACAACTTGAAAACACTAACATTTCTAGAGATAGATTTCCTTCTTATGCTAGACAAAGTTCTGGACAAAGCTTGATTGATTTATAAAAGATTGATATAAAATCGCAAGACAATCATCTGAAACATTTTTTAGACATAGAGTAAATAAAAAAACGAGAGTCCGCCTCTCGTTTTACTGTTGATTTCCAAAGACATCTCGATAGAGCATGCCGACTAGTAAACTTTCGGCATCTCCTCCCAACTGGTCCACCAATTCATAGGCAAAGGCAAGTGCGGTTGACGGTCCTCGGCTGGTTGTTAGATTACCATCTACAACCACTATTTGCTTTTGATAAATTCCGTCAGTAATTTGCTCCTGAACTCCGTCATAACAAGTAAAGTGCTTGTCTTGCAGGACACCTGCTTGATGAAGAGCGATTGGAGCTGCACAGATGGCAGCAATTTTCTTTCCTGCTTGGTCAAAGCCTTTAATCTGTGAAATGAGGGCTTGATTATCTCGTAGGTGAGCTGAGCCTGGCATGCCACCTGGAAGAACGACCAAGTCATAGTCGGATAAATCGCCATCAAAGATATGGTCGGCTTTTACCTGAATGTCATGTGATCCTGTCACCTGCTCTTCAAATCCTACCATATCACAAGAAATGTTTGCTCGACGCAAGACATCGACTACTGTCAAGGCTTCGATTTCTTCAAAGCCATTTGCTAAGATAACTGCAACTTTTGCCATAGTGACCTCCTTATTTGATTTGTTTTAGGACGACTTTCTTTCGTTTGAATGGAACTTTTCCACTTTTCTCCTCCGCTAGATTGGTCTGGTAACTCATAGACAAGAGGAGACCGACACCAATGAGGTTGCTAATAATTGCGGAGCCCCCTTGAGAGATGAAAGGCAGAGGAATCCCTGTCAAAGGAAGTAAGCCTGTCACGGCACCGATATTTTCAAAGATATGGAAGAGCAACATCATGATAAATCCAGTCGAGATATAGGTGTAGAACTGGTTGTTTGACCTGAGCGTAATCTTCAACATCCGGTAAATAAGAAGCAAGTATAAAGCAACGACAAAGACCGAACCAATGAAGCCAAAGTCTTCAGCAATTACGGTAAAAATCATATCACTTTCACGTACTGGAATGAGGAGATTGGACACATTGAAACCTTGTCCAAACAAGCCACCACTTCCAATCGCAATTTGTCCCTGCGCCTGTTGGTAAGTCGTTGTTTGCGCAAAGTCAAAGGGATTGAGCCAAGCCAAGATGCGGTTGATCTGGTAAGTTGGCATCCCAATCTGATGCAAGAAGGCACGTCCATCCTTGCTTATAAAGATGGCCATGAAGCCTGCAACTGCAGTCACTCCTGTCACAAAGACCGGAATGATAATCTTCCACGAAACACCTGAAAGGAGAACCATACCGGAAAAAATAGCTACAAAGACCAAGGCAGTCCCCAGATCACTTTGTAGGGCTAAGAGGAGCAAGACTGGTATGGTAAAGGCGATCATCCAACCAATCAATAGGAAATCCAAGGGAATAGTCCGTCGCCATTCCTTGTGTTTTTGAGTGAATCTTACAATGGCTCGAGCCAACATCAAGATATAGGAAATCTTCATGAATTCCGATGGCTGGAAAAGTGTCGTTCCACCAATCGATACCCAGTTCTTGGCACCTGTTGACGCTACAAGATTTGGATTGAAGAAAACAAGAGGTAGGACCATCAAAGCCAACCCTAGACCATAAAGATAGGGAGTCACCTTCCATAAAAACTCGGTATTAAAGAACATGACCACAAATCCAATGACAAGCCCCAAGGAAATCCAAGCGATTTGCTGACCTAGAATTGGTAATACATTATTTGGATAGTCATGACTAACTGCTATATAAATGGCCACTACTCCAATCACCAGTAAACAAAACACTGGTAGGAGGAGGCTATAATCGACTCGAGAGTCGAAGGATCGTTTCATATTTTTTACCTTTTCTCTTTCTGGGATTTTTCTTTCATTCTATTGCGACGGGATTGGAGAAAATCAGCTACAGCAGGCTCTAGCTGTTCTCTAGAAAGAACCTGAACAGCCCTTTCTTTTGACAAGGTCTGGGCGATTTGTTTGCCGTAACGCTTGCTGACAACACGACTGTCTAAGATTAGAGCAACCGAACCTTGGTTGGGCCGTCTAACAGTACGACCAAGGGCTTGTTTTAGCCGAATGATCGCCATCGGTAACTGATAATCATAGAAAGGATTTTTCCCTTCTTGACGCAGTTCCTGGTTTAATTTTTTTGTTAAAGGCTCTTGGGGATTTTGGAAAGGCAATCTCGGAATCACTTGGATCACGCAAGGATGGGTTGAAAAATCAACCCCTTCCCAGAAACTACCTGTTCCAAGCAAGATCTTGCGTTCACCTTTTTCAAAACGTTTTTTCAGTTGACTTGGTTCCCCATTTTTATACTGAGCTAGATGCGGTTGGTCGAGCAGGTCCGAAACTGCCAGCAGCATTTCTTTTGAAGTAAACAAGACCAGTATGGGTTCTTGAAAGGCTTGTAAGCTTCGAATGACAGAAGCCACTTCACTAGCATAGTCAACAGGTGAAACTTCTGTCACAAGAGGAAAATCATCGACTAGAAAGACTTCTTGTTGCTCCTGTTTTGCTACATCAAGCCTAACAAGCGGAGCATCCGGAAATCCCAATAAATCTGCTAGGGAAACCCGATTGCTGATTTCAAGAGTGGCCGATACTCCTAGGAGCCTACAATCTTCTGGCAATAAGTCTGCTAGTATAAAGCGGCCTTTTTTACTTGAACAAATCAAGACATCCTTGCTCGATTTCTCTGCTGTAGCAAGCCAAAATTCACGGTCCGAGGTGAAAAAGTTTGCAATCTCTCTATACTCTGGGAGAGCTAGCTCCGAAAAATGCTGGCGCAACTCTTCAAGAGAATCCAACCACTTTCCATTCTTAAGGCCTGACTGGTAGTGCTCCATCAAGTAACGACATTCAAAGCCGATACTCTCAAGCAAGCGTTTCTGAACCAAATCTTCCTCTGTCTCCAAGGACTTATCAAGCTGGGTTACAAGATCCTCAAGACGATAAGCCTGCTGGGCTAGATTTTCGAGAGCTAGCAGCATTTTTTGAGCCTCATCCAAGATTACTAAACGGTTATCGACAAACTCTGGATTGTCTTCCAAACGAGTGACCAGATAAGCATGATTGGTCAGAAGAACACGACTGGTTTTTGCCTTTTCCTGCCCTCGTTTCCAAAAATCCTCTGTGGCAAATAAACTTTTCTTTGAAAGCTTGCCATCGTGGACTAGTTCTGGCAGAAAATGCTGATAGCGATAAAGTTGCCCTATTTCGTCCAAGTCACCTGTCTCTGTCTCTGTTAGCCAGATAAGCAACTGCATTTTAAAGCGTGTGAAAAGGCGATTGGACTCCAGTCGATGGAGAACTCGGTGAAAGGCATCCAGTTTTAAATAATTTTGAGGCCCCTTGAGACTATGAATTTCCAGATGGAAGACCTCTTTTAAGCGCTGACCTTCTTCTTGCATGATTTGATTTTGAAGAATTTTGGTCGGAACACTCACTAGGATACCTGCTTGACTCTCCAAGTTCAAAGCTGGGAGGAGATAACCATAAGTCTTGCCCAGTCCCGTTTGGGCTTGGATAAAGGAAGTCTGGTGTTCTTCCAATAATTGCTCAATCTTCTCCGCAAATTCCAACTGTTGCGGACGCTCCTCCAGCCCCAATAAAGAAATGTTTTTAGCAAAGTCTTTGGATAACTTTCGTGGGACTAAGGCTTTGCTTTCCTTTCTGAGGAAAAGCCCATGAAGTTCCATCAAGTCGGGCGAAGATAAGAGAGATTGTTGCTGATAGACCTCCTCAATCACCAGATAACTTTCATAGAGAAGGTTGTCTGCAAGGTTTAATAAGCTTTCTAAGAGCCCTTTAGGTAGCTCAAAGAGTTTTTGACGCATGTAAAGCAAGAGTTCTGCTGTTGCCTGAGCATCAGACAGGGCAGTATGGGCATGTTCTAGTTCAATACCCAACTCTTGACAAAGGATACCTAGATTGTATTTCTCAAACTGAGGATACAGAACCTGGGCAAGCTCAACTGTATCCACCCGCGGTGTACGCAATTCATATCCTTCCAAAAAGAGGAATTCTGCAAGAAGATTAGCATCAAACTGTACATTGTGCGCAACAAAAATACCGTCCTTAACCAATTCAAAAATTTTTCCGGCCACCTGAGAAAACTCTGGTGCCGCAGCCAAACGCTGATCGGTCAGACCCGTTAATTCTTTGATATGAGAATCCAAGGGTTCATGGGGATTGACATCAGTCGCATACTGATCGATGATTTCACCATTCTCAATCACCACAATGCCTACTTGAATAATTTTTGCCTTGCTTCCGGTGCTGGTCGCCTCTAAATCAACGACCACATACCGATCATTTCTTGCATTCATCATTAAAAATTATATCAAAAAAAGCATGATTTGACACCCCTCAACTTTGTTAACAATCTTGCTTCATTTGTGAGTTTAATAAAAAATCAAGACCTTAAAAGTGAGAATTTTTCGTAAGTTCAGCAGTTGGTTGCTGGTTCTGAGGTATTTAAAAATCTTACCAGAAAAATAAATCAGCTGTGAAAACATAAAAAAAGGCAATTAAGATTTCAATTGCCTTTTTGGGATATTTTTTTCATTGTTTTTGGAATTTCACAGCTAATCTGACTTGGTAAAACCACATAGTGTTCTTGAGCTAGTTCTTGGGCAATGGCTGAGTGCAGATGAGTCGCTACCACCACACGTTCATAGAGACTGGCCTGTCGGAATTGGCCTGCAAATCCTGCAATCATTCCAGCCAGTGTATCTCCCATTCCCCCACTTGCTTGATAGGGGCCTCCAACCTGTAACTGATAGTATTCAGGTTTGCCAGCTTGCCAGATACGAGTTGCTGGCCCCTTCTCGACTAGAATCGTTCCTTGTGGAAAAGATGAAAGAGCCCTAGCAGTCGTCTCTGTATTTTGATGGTCAAGAGCTGTACCAGATAATCTTTCCCATTCCTTTTGGTGGGGAGTTAGGATGAGCTGACTGGAAGGAAACGGTAACTGGCCGTTTGCTAAGATGCCCAAAGCACCGCCATCTGCAATCAAAATCTGGTCTTTTCTAAGGCTGTCAAAGACCCGTTTTACGAGTTCTTCTCCAAATGCATCCTCTCGCAAACCCGGACCTAACAAGACAACTTCTGCCTTTACTAACTGTTCTTTTAACAATTGCTGGTCTTGAAGAGAAAATGCCATGGCCTCAGGTAAATGACTGTACAGAGCCGGAATATTCTCCTTATCCGTGCCAACAGTCACCAAACCAGCGCCGCTTTTTACAGCTGCAATGGCTGACATGATGATAGCACCTCCATAAGGATAGGTTCCTCCCAGCAAGAGCAGACGACCGAAATCTCCCTTATGACTGTGACGAGACCGTTCCACAATGACTTTTTCTAGTAAAGTTTGATCAATCACTTTCATCGTTATTTTCCTCTCTATTCATTATACTATAAAGTCTATACACCTTGCATCTTGAACATAAATCTATTCGTTCATATAGAAAAAGAGGGGACAAAGCCCCTCTACTCTCCTTTCGTCCAAACACGAAAGTAATCGATTCATTTTTTATCTTCTACTAATCTGGTATTAAATGAACAGACTAATCCTCTTTGCGTTTTGCAGTTAATAAGGCTGCTGACAAGGCCAAGGTAACACCTGCCAAGAAGAGGGCTGTCTCAGATTCTCCCTCACCAGTTTCTGGTAATCTCTTGTCTTCCTTGGCAACTTGAACTGGCACTTCTTGAGTTTGAGCCTTGTCTAATGAACTTAGCTTAAACTCTGGTTTTTCTACTGTCGGTGCTGGTTGGTCACCTACTGTGGCTAGAACACCACGGTACTCTGGAAGTTTATGTTCTAGAGCCATTACAGCATTAACACCACCCTTAAATTCAGGTTTCTCAACGCTTGGTGCTGCTTGATCTCCTACAGTGGCAAGAATTCCTGTGTATTCTGGAACTTCGTTGACTGCTGCTTCTACAAAGTTAGCACCGCCTTTGAATTCTGGAACTTCGTTGACTGGCGTAGGCTCCTCACCCTTACTATTTGAAATAGATGGTTTTACTCCTACCTCAATAATACGATCTTGAGCTTTTCTTTGTTCAGTATGAACAAGAGTTCTAGTAGTTCCTGATACTTGAATATAGTCAACTTTTTCTCCATCTTGTCCTTCAGAAACTACACGACGTTTACCTTGAGCAAGCTCAGGGATTTCACGAATAACTTCTTTAAACGGAAGTGGAGTCTTTTCAATTTCCAAACTTGGAACTTCTGCAACTAAGTTCTTAACGCCTTCTGTCGGTGTTGTTTGGAAGGTAGACTTAAAGTGTAAACGATATTCTTTCACTAGATTCCCATCTTTGGAAACAAGACGAACAAGTGTTGGAAGATTTGTATTTCCATGATCTACAACTGTAACTACTCCGTGTCCACTAGTTGTCGCAGTGACTTTTGGTTTGGATCCCATTGTTGTTAAGGTGTACTCTGTCACATTTGGATCAAAGTTTTCCAATGCTTTTCCATCAATCGAAATAGTCGCTGATGGTGTTTCGACTTCTGCTCCCTTGCCTGAAGAGTAGGCTGTAAATTCTACAAGCGCTAGGCCATTAGTAGTAGCCTTACGAGTCATGCGGGCACGAATAGCTGTCGCTTGAACCGGTTCAAAGTTAAACTCAATTGGTTTACCAGCTACTAATTCTCCAGAAACTTTGTAAGGAATTGGTGCCCAATTTTCTGCCTTGTTGAATGGATGGTCAGCATTTTCTTCATAACGAGAAATCGTACTTGGTTCTGTAAAGGCAGGACCAATATATCTTTCTAGAACCATTTTCTCTGGAGCATCTGTGCCACTATCTTTAAAGAACTGAATGGCTACTTTTCCAATAGATTGAGAAGTAATTTTTCCATCCTTCTTAAAGAGTAATCCAACAGAAGTTTCTTGATTTTTCGGAGTACGAGACCAGTTTGTCCAACGTCCATCTTCATTGTATTTTCCATCATTGATATAGAAAATTCTATCATGTGAAGCTGCTTGTGTATCGTTCGTTGTCGAAGCAAAGGCTTTAGAATCCGTTTCATTGTTGTTTGGATTTTCTGAAATGACTTGATTGCCTTTAGAAACAACTGTCACCTGCATTTTAGTGGTTAGATTTGTACCAATGACATGACCGGTAACTTCAAATGTTCCCTCATGCTCTGTCGCATGTTCAGGAATAGCATCCCACTTCACTGCAAGTTTTTCTGTAGTCCAAGTAGTTGAAGTTGGGTAATAAACGCCTACCTCTGAAGGAAGTTGAAGATTGTCTCCAACATTCAAGATTTTAGCACCATTTTCTGCAGCAAGCGGTTGACTAGTTTCTCTCTCATCATTGCGGAAGATTCGATATTCTTTCAATACCGTACCATCTTCTGCTTTTAAGATGAGACGTGTTGCACCTTTTGGACTAGTTGCAGGCACAACTGTTACCAAACCATTATTGCTAGCTGTTGCAGTGATTTGTTTGCTAGATTGAGGAATATAGTAATCAGTCTTAGATGGATTAAAGTGTTCAAGTTCCTTGCCATCTACCTTGATAGAAATCTCTGAACTTGTAGAGCTTACTACCTTATTTCCAAGGACAGTTAGCTCTGTCAGACCAACACCTGATGTTCCATCAGCCTTCTTCATACGAATACGAACAGCATAAGTTTCTACCTTGTCAAATGTGAAGTGATTTGTTTGAGTTGCAGATAGCTGACCTGGAGCATGCAAGTTCTCAACTGCTTTCCAATTTTCTGGATTATTAAATGGATGATTGCTATCACGCTGAGCATTGCTGACATCACTTGGTAAATCTGGAATTTCTTTACCTACATAATATTCAACTACATATTCTTTTGGAAGACCAATTGCTCCATCAGTATAGAAATCAACTGATAAATTGTTGACAAAACGTTTCGTCAAATCTCCTGAATTACCAAACAAGATAGAAGCCCAGTCATTATCAGTATTTGTTCTCCAAGTAGTCCATCTATTTTTAGCGTCTGTTGGCGTTCTTGACACAGTCAGGTCGTTCAAGGTATTAGCTGAGTCATCTCCTCCTGTATTGGATACAATGGCAGCTGGCAATTGCGAACCTGTCCATTGTTTAGAGATATTATTTCCAGCAACAACTTGACTAGACACTCGAACATGAGCTTTAGTGGTCAGATTGCTACCTACTAAGCGACCATTGATTTCATAGACTCCTTCAGTTTGACTAAAGTTGGCTGGAACCTGATCCCAAACTACATCTTTGTAGATAGTTGTTCCGTTAGAATGGTAAGCACGCACATTGGCTGGCAATTGAACTGTCTCACCCTTAGGAAGAGTAAGGCTGATTTCCTCTGCAACTTGTAAACCTTCAACTGTCACCGTTGCTTGAGCTTCAATGTCTGTGCCTTCTACATGTCCTTTAAGTGTAAAGCTATGATAATGCCCCAATTCTTTTTCATCCACCTTGTCCCAAGTTACAGATACTTTGCGTGGCAAGCCCTTATCAAATTCTGCTCCAACTTCTTTAGGTAGATTCGGTTGCTGATTAATATCTGTAGAAACAGATACAGGATGAAGTTTCACAATCTTCTTGCTGACTTTATTTTCTTTAATCACCACTTCAGTAGTTACAGATTCTGTTTTCTCTGTTTGATTATCGATTCGAGGTTTCAAAGTCACTCTTCCCTTAGTATAGAGCAATAGGTTCTGACCATTCACCTCAAGATACCCACCATCAGATGCCTTAGCTTCTAAGTGAATATCTGATGCTGAAAATTCTGTTTGTGAACCATCCTCATAACTACCAATGACACGATAAGTTAAGACTTGATCTTCTGTAGCAGTTTCTTTTCCTTCTACAACTACTTCCAAACGTTTCAAGGCAGGAGCTTCCTTCACAAACTGAATTAAGTAAGTTTGAACCAAGTCACCCTTTTGGTCGCTCAAGAAGACCGAAGCCTGATAACCATTATCAGCAGAAGCTTGCTGAACAGTTACTTGATATCCGGTAGTCTGAGCTCCAACACTTGGAATTGTTCCAGTGTAAGGAAGGGATACACGGTAATAAGTCTTGCCAGACTCGAAGTTTTCCAGAGCTTTATCCCCAACAGTAAGTCCTGTAATGCTACTTGTTGTTTCCTTACTACTTGCGATAAAGGTTGCAGTTACTTCACGGTCGTCATCTACCAATTTACCAGTAGCCTCCGTACGTCCTCCTTCCTTGGTTAAAGCAGCAGGATCTTTCAAAATCCAAGAAACAACATCTGTATCAATCAAACTACCATCTGTCAGAACAGCTGTGACCGTTTTATCCAAATCAGCTGCAGTTGTACCAACTGGTACTGTAACAACTTTTGGTAACCATCTATCTAAAGCAATCACTTTTACAAGTGCCTCAGCTTTGGTTTCCAAACCTTCTACACGTCCAGATACTTTTTTCTCACCTGCGCTTGTAAGCAAGTCAGCTGGCACGTCCCATGTTACAGTCTTTTCCTCAACACTACCGTCGCTATAAATAGCTGTTACTGTTTGAGGCAATTCAGGATTTTTAGTCACATCAGTTGTTGCTTTTACAGGAGCAAAGGCTACAAAGTGACGGTTTTCTTTCTTACCAGACACAGTTGCGACCGTTGCGCTATCAGAAGTTAAACCAGCAGAATCTGCATAAAGAGTAAATTTACCTTCTTTTTCTGTTGATTTTACAATGACAACCCCTTTACCATTGAAAGCACGTCTTTGCCATGTTCCATCTGCTTGAGCTTTGTAGCGTTCACGACTAGCTTGTTCTCCATTATCTACACCAACGATTTGTCCCTGACCATGAAGATTGAAATGAACAAGATTGTTAGCTGTAGGAACCACATTACCATCGCCATCAACAATTTCATAATGGATGTAGGATAGGTCCTTTCCATCTGCAGTGATAACATGCTCTTCTTTAGTCAGACGAACTCTTGCTGGCTCCCCAGCAGTTGTCACACTATCACGCGCAATTTCGTTGCCATTTTCATCTCGAGCAATCGCAGTCAGTGTGCCTGGTTGGTATTTCACAAGCCACTCAAGATACAATTCACTTGGTTTAGCTCCCTCATGATATGGACGTCCATCTTCTGTCCTTTTCTTAGTAGATTCCTTTTTACCAAGCGACTCTCCATTTAAGAACAATTCGACGCTTGCAGCATTTGAGAAGGTACGAACCGGAACCTTTCCATCAACCAGCATCTTACGATCCTTAAGGGTCTCTTCAGTCCAGTTCCAATGTGGTAAAATGCGAACAGTTGGCTTTTCTTTAGCACTATACCATACACTACGGTAAAGGTAAAAATCATTCTTCGGTAAACCAGCCGTATCGATGATACCAAAGTAAGAACTTTTTACAGGTGTATTATCTTGGTTATGCCATGGAGTTGGTTCACCGATGTAGTCAATTCCTGTCCAGATAAATTGTCCAGCATAGCCAGCACGATCACGGTCAAAAGTCCATGATTCAGTAGCTGTTCTTCCCCATCCAACACGGTCATTACCATAGTCAGATTGTTCATAGTGACGATTTGGACGGTTATCATGTCCAAGGATTTGAGCAGGATTGTAATAAGAATCACGCGTTCTAGTAGCTGAAGAAGTTTCAGAACCATAAATGAGCCAGTCTGGATGAGCACTACGAACCGCATCATAAAAACGTTCACCATAGTTCATCCCCACAGCATCCATGATTTCTGCAAGTTTCAAGAAATCACCTGTCGCTGCACGACTAAATTTGTTTTCACCCATGGTGACATAACGTTCAGTATCAATCGCTTTGATAACTGCCTTCAGACGCTTAGCAGTTTCGATAGAACGAGGACTACCATTTGCCTCTTCTACCTCATTTCCAAGAGACCACATGACGATAGACGGGTTGTTCTTATCACGTTCTACCATTGTTCTAAGATCAAAATCAGACCACTTCTCACCCTTTTTAGCTTCAGGATGGGTTGCATCTTGATCAAAGAACCGTCCATAGTCGTAAGTCTTCTTGCCACCATACCAAGTATCAAAAGCTTCCTCTTGAACCAAAAGACCTAAGCTAGCCGCAGCATCAAGCAACTGAGGGCTAGCTGGATTGTGGGTTGTTCGAATAGAGTTAACCCCCATATCTTTCAAGAGTTTTAATTTACGATAAGTAGCCTTATAATTCTCTTCTGCACCCAAGGCTCCATTGTCATGGTGAATACTTACTCCATGGAATTTCATGCGTTCACCATTCAAAGAGAAACCATCCTTAGCAGTCCAATTGAAATAGCGGTAACCAAATGTATCTTCTGTTACATCAACTAGTTGACCTTCTTTATAAACCTTTGTTTTCAGCACATACAGTTGAGGATGATAACTTTTTGTCGTCCAAAGAGTTGGTTTATTAACTAGGATTGTTTGTCTGAAATCTGCAACTTCATTTTCTGCTAAATTCTTCGTTTCAGAGCGCACTAATTCTGAAACAACCTTACCTTCCTTAGTAAAAATTTGTTGTTCCACAAAGACTTTAGCAGCCTTCTTATCCGTATTTTTAATCTTACTTTGAACCTGTGTTTCAACATTCCCTTCTTTTTGCTCAGCAAGTTTTGGAGTAGTGATATGATTACCATTTTCGGCAACATGGACTTTATCACGATAACTAAGGGTTACATCACGATAAATCCCACTTCCTGAATACCAACGACTGCTTGGTTGCTTATTGGTCACTTGAACAGTAATTGAATTTTCACTACCATCCTTGTTTAAAAATTCTGTGATATCATATGAAAAATGATTATAGCCACTTGGATAATGTCCGACAAATTTACCATTTACATAGACCTTTGAATCCATGTAAACCCCATCAAAATTGATACGAACATCCTTATTCTTGTCTGCTTCGTCTAATATGAAAGTCTTACGATACCAAGCTGTTCCACCATTTAACTGCCCACCTTCATTACGAGCGGGAGACTTGTGATCAAAGTCAAAATAAATACTCCAATCATGAGGAAGATTCAATTTAGACCAATCATGAACATCCACATCTTTTTTTGAAAAATCTCCTTGGGCATTTAGTTTAAAATACCAATCTTTATTAAAATCTTGTTTTCGTTCCGATAATAGCTGTTTTTCCTTTTCAACTTCGGCTTTGTTTGACTCTCTAGACAGCACTTGCGATTTTTCAGAAGAAGGTTTAATCTCTGTGTCTGCTTTCACTTGGTCCTTTTCAGAAGTTTTTTTAGAATCCTCTTTCACTTCTGTTCCAGCTGTTACTGCAGATTCAACAGGCTTTGGATTTGCCTCTTCAGATTTCTGTTTGTTATCAGCCTTGTTTCCTTCTTCTACTTTATTTGGAGTTTCCCCTTTAGGACTAACCAATTCACGACTACTCTCGTTAGTAGGTGTAGTAGGTTCTGTATCCTTAGTCACTTTGTCTTCTGCCGATTCAGCTTTTGGTTTTACAAACTCACGCCCACCATTCTCATCAGCCTTTGCAATAGCAGCTACCACATCATCGGGAAGCTTATCTAAAGGTTGAGCTTGATGAACAGTTGTTTCTTCTGTTTTAGCATTGGATGAATCCACCTCCTCAGCTTGTACAGCAGAAATACCAAATATACTAGCCCCAATCATTACAGATGCCGCACCTATTGCAAATTTACGAATGCTATAATGACAACGTTTATCAAAAAGTCTTTTGTTCATTAAAATCCTCATTTCTTTTTCTTGATACAAAGTAAGCGTTTACTTTATTTTTTTAAAAAAACCTCCTTCTGAATACACAAACAAGTACCAAGTTTTATAATATATTTTATATATTAAATATATCAAAAGGCACCTTAAATTGCAATTATTTTCCATTAATTTAACCCAATAAAATGATATATAAGAAGGGGTCATTTAAAAGGAATAGTTGCAATGAAAATAGCTTTCGGTTCTAGACTCTTTCTACTACAAATTGAATTCCATTAATATCTTTTTCAAACTTCAAATTTATAGTTTATAGACTGCATTACTCTACATAAAAAGGAGGCTTGAACCTCCTTCTACACTATTTTCCCTTAAATTCCGCAAAAGTCTGTAAGATTTTAGCTGCCACTGCTGGAGAAGGAGCTCCTTTTAGCTCTAACGTGTCATCTGCATATGGAGTAAGGCCGGCAAAATCTCCTATCTGGACAGAATAGAGAGACGTTTTAAATAGTTCAATATCGTTTTGGTCATTTCCAAAAGCGATGAAGTTCTCCCCACATAATTTTTCAACAGTTGTCGCCTTATGAGTATCCAAGGGATTAACATAAAGGCACTTTTCATGCGCATGATAGGAGAGATGAGCCTGCCCCAGTCTTTCTAACTGACCAAGTAGATCATCAAGCAACTCCTCATGGTCACCCATATAAACGACTACCTTAATCGGAGTCCCTAAGTCCTCAAGTTTCTGATGACGAGCCACCTTTAGGGGATCCACACTAGAGATAAATGGAATTTTTTCCACAATCTGACCACTGTAGTCAAAGCAATCATCTACAAAGAAAGGGAGATTATAAGTCTGGCAATAATCCACTAGCGCCTGATAAACTCTAGCATCGAGATTCCTTTCGAAGATAGCCTTCCCCAAATGATAGGCTACGCCACCATTCAACCCTATGACCAAGCGCTGACTGAGTTTAGGGCCTAATAAACCCAAGCAATCCCGATAAGAGCGAGCTGAGGCAAACACAAGCTCATGCCCATAATCTTCAGCCTTTAAAAGAACCTGCTGAATCTCCTCATCAATAGTCATGTAGTCAAAAGATAGCGTTCCATCCAGGTCAAATACGAATTTCATCTTCCTAGTCCTTGTTTAGTGTTCGAAGCGCTGCCTGATAGGTTTGCTCCATTAGCATGGTAATAGTCATAGGACCAACTCCACCCGGTACAGGTGTGATGTGGCTAGCAAGTGGTGCAACAGCATCATAATCAACATCTCCACAAAGCTTGCCATTTTCATCTCGGTTCATCCCAACATCAATGACAACCGCTCCTGGTTTGACAAAGTCAGCAGTCACAAACTTAGCGCGACCGATTGCAACCACAAGAATATCCGCCTTAGCAGCAACCTTGGCAAGATGATGGGTACGTGAGTGGGTCAAGGTCACAGTCGCATTCTTGGCTAAAAGAAGTTGGGCCATCGGTTTTCCAACGATATTTGAACGACCGATAACAACCGCATTTTTACCTTCTAGATCAATCCCATATTCATGAAACATCTCCATAATTCCTGCAGGTGTTGATGGAATCATGACTGGATGCCCTGACCAAAGACGCCCCATGTTTAGCGGATGAAAACCATCCACATCCTTTTCTGGATCAATGGCTAATAAAACTGCCTCTTCGTCAATATGTTTAGGTAATGGTAACTGAACCAAAATCCCATGCCAAGCTGGATCTTGATTGTATTTGGCAATCAAGTCTAACAATTCCGCTTGTGTAATAGTTTCAGGAACTCGCACTACTTCACTATGGAATCCTGCAGCAAGAGCTGACCGTTCCTTGTTGCGAACGTAGACTTTGCTGGCTGGATTGTCCCCAACCAAAATCACCACCAAGCCTGGAACTAAACCTGTTTCTTCTTTTAGTTTGGCAGTCTTTTCAGCCAACTGTCCTTGTAACTTAGCTGCAAGAGCCTTCCCATCAATAATCTGTGCCATATCTCTTCTCTTTTCTATCAAATATCCTCTATTATATCAAAAAATAACTCGCCATCCTAACACTTCTTGCCTAATGGACCTTATAGTCTGAAACTATAAGAAAAAGCCCTTGTCGAGCTTTTATGCCTATTTATACTAGGTAAAACTGTCATGCTTTCTTTTTGACTTTTGGAGCCGGTAAGACTTCATACATCTCCTTGATTAATCTCATTAGAAATGATTTATCTTCAATGTCTTCTATCAAAATCATCTCCTTAGCTCCTTCATAAGGACGTTCAAGCCTAGTCTGTCCCAGTTGATCCATGACCAGCTTCACAGGCTTCAGTAACAAACGATTATCATAGATTCCCCCAATAATCTTCCCACGATAATAAAGGATATACTCTCCCATCATTGGACGATAACTCATCTCCTCTAGCTCTGATAGCTGTTCGAGAATAAAATCTAAATATTCTTCACTGGAAGCCATGATGCCTACTCCATTTCTTCTAAAAATGAGGTATTACAAAACCTTACTCAAAAATTCCTTGGTCCGTTGTTCTTTTGTTTGATCAAAAATCTCCTCTGGTGTTCCATCTTCAACAACAACTCCATCCGCCATAAAGATAACACGGTCTGCTACCTCACGCGCAAAGCCCATTTCATGAGTCACAATCACCATAGTCATCCCTGACTTGGCAAGGTCTTGCATAACAGCTAGAACTTCTCCAACCATCTCAGGGTCTAGGGCTGAAGTCGGCTCATCAAAGAGCAAAACATCTGGTTCCATAGCAAGTCCACGTGCAATGGCAATCCGTTGTTGCTGACCACCTGACAAACTCTGTGGGTAGGCCGTTGCCTTGTCTGGCAAGCCAACTTTTTCTAACAGTTCCTGTGCTCTTTTCTCCGCAACTTCCTTGCTTTCACCTTTGGTTTTAATTGGTGACAAAGTGATATTTTCCATCACTGTCATATTGGGAAAGAGGTTGAATTGTTGGAATACCATGCCCATCTTTTCACGCATAGCAAAAAGGTCATTTTTCTTATCAGTGATATCAACTCCTTCAAAGATAACCTTACCTTTACTTGCTTCTTCAAGGAGATTCATCGAACGAAGGAGAGTTGATTTCCCGCTCCCTGACGGACCGATAATGACCACAACTTCTCCACGTTTAATCTCAAGATTGATGCCTTTTAAAACTTCATTTTTCCCAAAAGACTTATGTAGTTCTTCAATTTTAATTAAGGTTTCTGTCATTATTTCTTGTCTCCTTGTCCAATATGTTTTTCAAATGCTTTCAACGCCACTGTCAAAACAGAGGTCATAATCAAATAGTAAAAGGCTGCAAATAAAAGGGGAGTCAACGGTAAATATGTTGTTGTTGCTACTGTCGTTGCACCATTCCACAACTCCATCACCCCAATCGCAGACAAGAGGGAACTATCCTTGATAATGGTGATAAATTCATTTCCCAAAGCTGGAAGAATATTTTTGATAGCTTGTGGCAAAATGACATACCGCATGGCATTTTGGGGACGAATACCAAGAGAGTAAGCAGCCTCTAACTGACCTTTAGGAACCGCATTGATCCCTGCACGAACGGTTTCTGAAACGTAAGCTCCACTATTCATAGAAATAATCAAAATACCAGGAATCAAACGAGAAAGATCAACTCCTAAAATTCCCACTTGAATAGTCGGAGCATTGATATGCATAAGGGCAAAGGCAATCATTATTTGAACCATCATCGGAGTTCCACGGAAGATCCAAACATACACATTTGCAAACCAAACAAGCGGTTTAAAGCGTGAACGTTGGGCAAAGGCCAGTAACACACCTATAATAGTCCCTAAGCAGACAACAAGGATGGAAATCAATACGGTAATCAGAGCACCATAGTTAAAATACGGTAAATACTTTGGTAAAAAAGAAAAATTCATATTCAATCAACTTTCTATGTATTAGATTGTATGATTATAACATGAATTGAATTAAAATGCAATCTTTTTTCTCTAATTTTAACAATTAACTTGATAGAATGGAGAAATAGAGAGAAATCACAGTTTTTTTCTAGTCAACTACCTCTTGTTTATGGTAAAATAGAAACGATAAGAAATGGAGGAGAATCAAAATGGAATCACATTTGGTTAGAATCATTAACCGCCTAGAAGCAATGACAAAAGATGGTGGAAATCTAAAACGTAATTTTGAACGTGAAGGTGTTGTTGTCGCAGAAGTTGCATACAGCCACGACGAAGAAAATGGATCACTCTTCACCCTTCGCGATGTAGAAGCTCGTGAAACTTATACCTTTGATAGCATTGATTTGATTGCAATGGAGATCTACGAACTCCTTTACTAATATAAAAACAACGGGCAGTAAGGCCCGATGAATGAGAATCCTTTTTGTCACCACAAATGGGATTTTTTCTTACCTCCAATGTCGCTTGATTCTTCATAAATCCCTCTTTTAAAAACGACCACTTCCCAATCTTTTTACTTGCTTTACACCTTAATCATGCTATAATGAGAGTATAAAACTTTGACTATTCTTGACCTTTTTTTAGACCAAGAATAAGAATGAAATGAGGTAGATGTATGCTCTGTCAAAACTGTAAAATAAACGACTCAACAATTCATCTGTATACCAATATCAATGGACAGCAAAAGCAAATTGATCTCTGTCAAAATTGCTATAAAATTATCAAAACAGATCCAAATAATACCCTCTTTAAAGGAATGACTGACTTAAACAATCATGACTTTGATCCTTTCGGCGACTTTTTCAATGATTTGAACAATTTCAAACCTTCTTCTAATAACGTCCCTCCAACTCAATCTGGTGGGGGATATGGAGGAAACGGTGGTTATGGACCTCAAAACCGTGGCCCACTTCAAACACCTCCTAGCCAAGAAAGAGGACTCCTTGAGGAATACGGTATCAATATTACTGAGATTGCTCGTCGGGGAGATATTGACCCTGTTATCGGTCGAGATGAAGAGATTATCCGCGTTATCGAAATCCTCAACCGTCGAACCAAGAACAACCCTGTCCTTATCGGAGAACCAGGTGTTGGTAAAACAGCTGTTGTTGAAGGTCTAGCTCAAAAAATCGTCGATGGTGATGTTCCCCATAAACTACAAGGCAAGCAGGTCATCCGTTTGGATGTGGTCAGTCTAGTCCAAGGAACGGGTATCCGAGGCCAGTTTGAAGAGCGTATGCAAAAGCTCATGGAAGAAATCCGCAAACGCGAGGATATCATCCTCTTTATCGATGAAATCCATGAAATTGTTGGCGCGGGATCAGCAGGCGATGGCAATATGGATGCAGGAAATATCCTCAAACCTGCCCTTGCCCGTGGTGAACTGCAAATGGTTGGTGCCACTACTCTTAATGAATACCGCATCATTGAAAAAGATGCTGCTCTAGAGCGCCGTATGCAGCCTGTCAAGGTAGATGAACCAACTGTCGAAGAAACCATTATCATCCTCAAAGGAGTTCAAAAGAAATACGAAGACTACCATCACGTCAAGTATACTGATGCTGCTATCGAAGCTGCTGCAAATCTTTCCAACCGCTACATCCAAGACCGCTTCTTGCCAGACAAGGCTATTGACCTGTTGGACGAAGCTGGTTCAAAGATGAATCTGACGCTGAACTTTGTTGATCCTAAAGTGATTGATCAGCGTTTAATTGAAGCTGAGAATCTAAAGGCTCAGGCTACACGAGAGGAAGACTTTGAAAAGGCTGCTTATTTCCGTGATCAGATTGCCAAGTACAAGGAAATGCAGAAAAATAAGGTGACCGATCAGGATACTCCAATCATCAGCGAGAAAACCATTGAACATATCATTGAGCAGAAAACCAATATCCCTGTTGGAGAACTCAAAGAAAAAGAACAGTCTCAGCTTATCCATCTAGCAGACGATCTCAAAGCTCATGTCATTGGTCAAGATGAAGCTGTCGATAAGATTGCCAAGGCCATCCGTCGTAATCGTGTTGGACTTGGAACTCCTAACCGCCCAATCGGAAGCTTCCTCTTTGTCGGACCAACTGGTGTCGGTAAGACAGAACTCTCTAAACAACTAGCCATTGAGCTCTTTGGCTCTGCTGACAGCATGATTCGCTTTGATATGAGTGAATACATGGAAAAACACAGTGTGGCTAAATTGGTCGGAGCCCCTCCAGGCTATGTAGGCTACGATGAAGCTGGTCAGTTAACGGAAAAAGTTCGTCGCAATCCTTACTCACTCATCCTTCTCGATGAGGTCGAGAAAGCCCATCCAGATGTGATGCACATGTTCCTTCAAGTCTTGGACGATGGTCGTTTAACAGATGGGCAAGGACGTACAGTTAGCTTCAAGGATACCATCATTATCATGACCTCAAACGCTGGAACTGGTAAGGCCGAAGCCAGTGTTGGTTTTGGGGCGGCTCGCGAAGGACGTACCAACTCTGTTCTCGGTGAACTCGGCAACTTCTTTAGTCCGGAGTTTATGAACCGTTTTGACGGCATCATCGAATTTAAACCTCTCAGCAAGGACAACCTTCTCCAAATCGTCGAACTCATGCTAGCGGATGTCAACAAACGCCTCTCTAGCAACAATATCTACCTCGATGTGACAGACAAGGTCAAGGAAAAGTTGGTTGACTTAGGTTATGATCCAAAAATGGGAGCACGCCCACTCCGCCGTACCATTCAAGACCATATCGAGGATGCCATCACTGATTTCTACCTTGAAAATCCAAGTGAGAAAGCCCTCAAGGCAGTCATGACAAGCAATGGCAATATTCAAATCAAATCTGCCAAAAAAACTGAGAAAACAGAAGAGATTGCTTCTGAAATAGAAGAATAAACCTCATAAAAAGAACAGGAAACAAGATTTCCTGTTCTTTTTTTAATTCTCTTCTTGAACTTGATAGCGAAGAATTGTTTTTAATTTGCTTGGCTCCGTTCGATGAAGGTTATTGAGATAAATTTCTCGGTGGACTTCCGAAGTTCTTTTGAGTTTATGAAGTTTACAAAAATGCTCCATCTCTGCAAAAGTCTCATTTTCAGTATCAAAAGGTCCTACATGAAGCATAGCAAGGCTTTGGCCTTCCTCTATCATTTCAAAACGAATAGCCTCATAGAGAATATTTGGCTTCTTGATTATGACCTCTTCCAAAGCTTTTTCAAATAGTTCTCTCGTAATAAAATCGGGTTGCCCAATCATAATGCTATAAGAAAGCTCACTTTTTACCAGTTCTCCCTCCTTCTCCTTTCTCCATACACCTTCTAAAGGAAAGACAGTAAAATCAGTGTAAACCTCATCCAGAGGAGCTTTTTTATACTTCATCTTTATCGCATAGGCTAAGGCATATAAGGCCCCTACGCGTTCTGAAAAATCTTCTTGATTTGGATCACCTTTACCATCAATCACGATATAGGATTGACCTGGTACCTGCAGGATGCTGGGCCTAGCTTTCACTTGATAAAGATCTTTTGCTTCTTTTCTCCATTCGTATTTCATTTGGTTCTTCTCCTTTCTATCTCTAGTATAGCACCAAAACCCTGACATCTTTTGTCAAGGTTTGTAAAGTTTTTGGATTTTTTCTAGTCTAGAAAGCAATTCCTTCTTCAGATGATTGGGGGCGAGTATTTCCACCCCATCTAGATAAGACAGGAGGTAAGTATACAGGCTTTCATGCTCTGGTAGGACTGTCTTGACATAATAACACCCATCTTTCCCCAAGCTAATCTCATCTTCTGAAAAATCTTCATAAACCCGGAAAGCAAGCTTGGGACTAAACTTCAAGGAAACTTCGATTTGATGTGTCACTTGATCTGAACCATCAACCCAATCCTCCACATTTTTCTGATTCACAGTTTCAGTTGTTAGGTGATAATTCCTAATTCTAGACAATTTGAAAAAACGCCACTCTTCCTTCAAACAACAGTAGGCATGAAGGTACCAATCTCTCTTTTTAAATACTAGTTTAAATGGTTCGACTGTACGAATCGTTTTCTGACCACACCCACCTAGATAAGTAATCACCAGTTGTCTTTTCTCTAGAATAGCATGTTTGATGTTATCAAATAATTCTTTTTGACCTTCTCGCTTTCTCCAGTCAGTCAAGTCTACTTCTATCCAAGGGCTGGGAGAAACTTGAAAAATAGATTCCAACTTTTCAAGCAACAGATCTTGCTTGTCATTTGTCAGGGCTTGAATTCCTTGCAAAGCTGATAGAAGTTCTAATTTTTCATCCTCCGATACGAGAGTACGATCCAGAACAAAGTCCTTCATTAAAAAGATTCCGCCTGCCTTCCCAGGTATCGAATATAGAGGAATCCCCGCCATACTCAACCGCTCAATATCGCGATAAATCGTTCGTACAGATACTTCAAATAATCGAGCTAATTCAGGAGCCGTTGTACTGCCTTTTTCTAAAAGTAGATATAGGATACGAAATAGTCTTGATTCTGCCATAAAGTCACCTCTCTTTTATTATACCAGTTATAGTGCTAGGTCTGGAAAGTTTAACGAGACAAGGATTGACCAAGACAAAGTAGCTTTTTCTGCACCAGTTCGTTGGTTTATTCTTGACAGCTTGCCCCTCGTCCATTATGATAATAATAAAGATACTAGAGAATGAGGAAAATGCAATGGCAAACCCAACTTTTGGTGAAAAAAAAGAGAATGTGACCTACCAGCCCCGCTATGGTGTGTACGCAGTTATTCCGGATGCGGAGAAAAAACAAATTGTCCTAGTTCAAGCTCCCAATGGTGCTTGGTTCTTGCCAGGTGGAGAGATTGAAGCAGACGAAGATCATCAAGAAGCACTGAAGAGAGAACTAATCGAAGAACTTGGCTTTACAGCTGAGATTGGAACCTATTATGGGCAAGCTGATGAGTATTTCTACTCTCGCCACCGTGATACCTACTACTACAATCCAGCTTATCTCTATGAAGCTATTTCTTTCCAAAAAGTACAAAAACCATTGGAAGATTTTAATCATATTGCTTGGTTCCCTATTGATGAAGCAATTGAAAAACTCAAACGTGGTAGCCATAAATGGGGAATAGAAGCTTGGAAAATCCAGCATGGAATTGACTAAAATACACGATTTTATCCAAAAAGTGCTATAATAGAGTTAGAAAATCGGAGGAACTGTTATGAAGCTTATCAATACGACAAACTCACACTCGCAACTTGTTAAAAGCCAATTAGAAAGCACAGACGCAACTCTTGTCGAGGTTTATTCTGCTGGAAACACAGATGTAGTTTTCACGCAAGCCCCGCTTCACTATGAAATCCTCATTTCCAACAAACACCGAGCTATTCGTGAACCTGAAATCGAAACCATCCAAGACTTCTTCTTGAAACGTAAAATCGACAAAGGTAGCATTGATGAAGCCAATATCAAGACGCTTTATTCAGATAAATTGATTGAGATTTCAATCCCTATAAAATAAGAAGACCAGCCAAAAGCTGGTTTTCTTTTGCAAAAAAGATTGGTAGTTCACAGCTACCAATCTTTTAATTTTATTTCACAGCTTCTTTTAATGCATCTACCTTATCCAAACGTTCCCATGGAAGGTCAATATCTGTACGTCCCATGTGTCCATAAGCCGCTGTTTGACGGTAAATTGGACGTTTAAGGTCTAGCATTTGGATAATTCCTGCAGGACGAAGGTCAAAGATTTGACGCGCAGCTTTTTCAAGCTTGCTTTCAGATACTGTTCCTGTACCAAAAGTATCGATACGAACAGAAACAGGCTGCGCCACCCCAATAGCGTAGGCCAATTGCACTTCTGCCTTCTTAGCAAGACCTGCTGCAACGATGTTCTTGGCAATGTAGCGAGCTGCATAAGAAGCTGAACGGTCCACTTTAGTCGCATCCTTACCAGAGAAGGCACCTCCACCATGACGAGAGTAGCCACCATAGGTATCCACGATGATCTTACGACCAGTCAAACCTGAGTCTCCTTGAGGTCCACCGATAACAAAGCGACCAGTTGGATTGATGAAAAATTTTGTTTGCTCATCCAAGTAAGAAGCCGGAATAACTTCTTTAATGACCTTGTTAATCACATCTTTGTGAATTTGTTCGTTGCTGACTTCTGGATCGTGCTGAGTTGAAATTACGACTGTGTCCACACGCACTGGACGGTCATTTTCATCATACTCAACCGTAACTTGTGATTTAGCATCTGGACGGAGATAGCTGATTTCACCAGACTTACGAAGTTCTGCCAAACGACGAACCAACTTGTGACTAAGTGAGATTGGTAAAGGCATGAGTTCTTCTGTCTCATCCACTGCAAACCCAAACATAAGACCTTGGTCTCCAGCACCAATCAAGTCCAGCGGATCTTGATCTACATTCCCACGAACCTCCAAGGCTTCGTTAACACCTTGGGCGATATCTGGTGACTGCTCAACAAGTGACGGATGAACTCCCACTGTCTCCGCAGAAAAACCATACTCTGTATTGGTATAACCAATCTCTGCAATGGTATCACGAACCACACGGTTAATATCCACATAGGCATTCGTAGAAATTTCACCAAAAACATGGACGGAACCAGTGTAGACAGCTGTCTCAGCAGCAACGTGCGCCTCTGGATCTTTAACTAAAATAGCATCCAAAATCGCATCTGAAATTTGGTCTGCAATCTTATCCGGATGCCCCTCAGATACAGATTCAGACGTGAATAATTTACGTTCTGACATAAAAATGTCCCCCCTTAAAAAATATTGTTATAGAGTTACAAAGTACTGATAGGAAAACTACTAGTAATGAATACCTATCACCTTATCGGGACTATATAACCTTATCATTATACCACTTTTTACTTTTTTTTGCAGTATTTTCTCTAAATCAAAAAAAGAACCTTACGGCTCTTTTCTCGGCATAATAATTTGGCTTGTACTCCATAATACAGAAGATCATACCTATGTTTATCTGCATACTTCGTTTACAAACTACCTATTTTTTCGTCTGCTTTTTCCTCACAATGTTTTAACAAACAATCTTCCAGTTAGGCTTACTGTTCCTTAGACTTTCTATTGCTTACAGTTAAGCCAAGTCCAGCCATTAGGAGGCCAAGTCCCACAATACCATAGTTCGCTGTATCATTACTTCCTGTATCAGGAAGTTTCGCCACTTCTTTTTTATAAGCTGTAGCTACTGGAACTGTGGTAGTTGGAGTCGCACTTCCTGTCTGAGCAACAGGTAGTGTTGTACGACGTTCTAGGTAAAATTGGTAATTATCTTTCGTTACCTTGTAATTGTGTCCTTCAGTCACAGTTTCAACAATCCATGTAGTTGCATCCTTAGTTAAAGAATCAGCCAAGTTACGATTAATATTCATTAATCGACCTTCAGATACAAAATCTTTATAGCTAATATCGGTCCCTGTCGAAGTTGCAACAATTCTTTCGATTTTTGCGGCTTTCAAAGACGCAAGAGTATTCGCCATCGTTGGAATTGAAGGATCCTCCTTCATTGGAGCATCTGTCAACAATACGACAAACTTTTTATTTTTAGGTGACTTAGACCAGTCGTAGGTTGAAACAATTTGTGTAAGAGTAGGTGTAGATGTTTCAGGGAAGTCTCCACCATGTGCAAGCTTAATGCCTGCTAAGGCTTTTTCAAGCTCAGCTGGGTCAGAGGTAAAATAAGATTCATTAAATTTTGTTAAAATTGTACCCTCATCTGCTAATCCACCTATACGTCCATATACTTCATCACTAAAGGTAGCTAATCCAAAACGTGCTGCTACTCCATCTTTAGCAAGATTTCTTGCAAACTCATTGATATTGTTACGGACAGTGTCAATAGTTCGAGACATAGATGCTGAACGGTCAACAACAAAAACGATATCGGCAGAGTTAGATTTTGAAATCGTTCTTGTCGCTTTCTTGATTTCGACTGTAGTTGTTTTATCAACACGTTCATATTGGGTATAAGAATTTCCATCTTCATCTTTCCCACTCACTGTACTCTCAGTTGTTTCAGTCTTTGGAGCAGGAAGTTCTTCACTTTTTACAGGTGCCACTTCTGTCTTTGTGACTTCAACTGTTGCAGTTTCTTCATGAATCTTTTGATCACCTTCTTGGCGTTCTTTCACGTCAATAGGTGAAACCTTCTTAGAAACATCAACAAGTTCTCCAGGTTTTGCATCTGATTGGTTAACGACTGGTTTCGCCTCATCAGCTTTAATTTCTGCTACAGCAGCTTCGACTGCCGATTTATTTGCTTCGGTTTTCTTTACTGTTCCAGTTGCAGCAGATGCCGGTTGTGTTGTTTCATCTGCAGACACTTGTCCGACCTGAGCAAAAGCAAACAAAATTGCTACAGAAGCCAACCCAACTTTCATTTTACGGAATGAAAAACGTTGTTGTTTCATAAATGATTTATCCATAGAAGTCCCCTTTTCTTTTCACGGATCAAATGATATAATCCGATTGTTTTATAGTATGATAACACAATTTTGTATAGTTTTCAATTTTTTTCCTTATGATTTCAATAAAATATTGCTCTAAAAAAGGTTTTAAAGCAATTACTGTTTTATAAATCAAATTATTTAAAATATATAATTATTATCTCCTTTGAATATTTCCGGAAATAAAAACTCAGTAGAATCACCTGATTCTACTGAGTTTTTAAAATGTTTGGCGTTTAGCTTTACGCTCTGCACGGCCACGTGCGCGATTTTCAGCACGCTTGGTTTTGCGGCGTTTTTCATCCACCGCCCATTGAATCTTCTTCTTATAGCCAGGTTTGACTTTTTTCTTTTTCTTTTTAACCAAGCCAATCATTTCAATATCAAGCTTATCCTGCTTCTTTTCACGATTAGCACGACGATCACGGTCATAGGTATCTTGAAACTCTCCGTCTTTGACCATCTTAGGAATAAACTTGATTCCTAATTTCTCCAACTCACGGATATCCGAGTCATCACTAGGCTGGTAAAGGGTAATCGCTGTACCAGGCAGTCCGTTGCGCCCAGTTCGTCCAACACGGTGAACAAAGAAGGACAAGTCTTGCGGAATGGCATCATTGATAACATGGCTGACCCCTTCAATGTCAATTCCACGCGCTGCCAAGTCTGTTGCAACAATGTACTCAAAATCCAGATTTTTCACCTGATTCATGATCCGCTTTCGTTCACGAGGAGCAATATCTCCATGAATCTTAGCTACCTTCAATCCTTGAGCAGTCAAGTAGGCATGTAACTCATCAGCACGCGTTTTTGTGTTAACAAAAATCATTGCTAAATAAGGCTGCATCAACTGAGTCAGCTGGTAAATCTGAGCATTTTTGTCGCGGCCCTTGGTCGAAATCAACCAGTTATCAATGGTATCTGAGATAACTGTTTTAGTCTTGATTTTTTCCATGACTGGATTTGACAAGTATTTCTTCAAGAATGGTTGCAATTTTTGAGGAATCGTCGCTGAAAAAACCATGAATTGCAAGTCTTTTGGAAGGCTTCCTGCAATCTTATCAACGGTTTCCAAGAATCCCATATCCAAGGTCATATCTGCTTCATCAATTACAAAGGTCTTGGCCTTGTGAATAGCCAAATCACCAGATTTGACCAAGTCATAGATGCGACCTGGCGTTCCGATAACGATATGTGGTTGGTTACTGGCAAGTTTTTCAATCTGACGCGCCTTATCCGTACCACCCACATAATTAACCACACGAACTTCGACATCTGAGTGAGCTGCAATCTGACGAGCTGCTTGGTAAATTTGAGTGGCCAACTCACGACTTGGTGCAGTAATGACTGCTTGCACACTGTCGCTAGTTTCATCTAATTGCTGGAAAATAGGTAATAAGAAAGTATGAGTCTTTCCTGAACCTGTTTTTGACTCGCCCACCAAATCACGACCTGCCAATACAATAGGGATTAATTTTTCTTGTACCTCTGTTGGAGTTGTAAATTTCAACTCCTCCAAGGCTTCTACTATATAATTTTTAAATTGAAATTTCTTAAATGACATACTATCCTCGATTCTATCCTTTCAATTATACCATATTTTATCCTATTGCAGTAGTCCCATTTGAGTCTCAGTCCTGTAGTAAAGATTCGAATAGATTAAAAGGTTGGAACCTCTGATTCCAACCTCTTTCATTATATCCAGGTCAATACAGCATTCAAACCATAATGATCACTGACTTGTGGACTATTTTGGCCATCGAAAACTACTTGTAAACTCTCTACTTCTAATTCCTTGGTCGTAAAGACGTAGTCGATTCGTAATGGCTCGGTATTGCCTTTCCAACCATCAATTTCTGGTGGAACTGTATAGCTACCACTTCTTTCTTTCGCAACTTCAAACGCGTCTTGTAATCCTAATGGGCTAGCTAAAATCGCTTGATAGCCTTCCTGACCAGCTGGATTATTAAAATCACCCGCTAAAATTAGAGATTTCTTCAACTCTTTTAGTACAGCCTCAAATCGTGCCCATTCTTCTTGGAAACCTTTATCCCACCAAGAGAGATGAACGCTTGCAAGAGCAAGTTCCTTGCCTTCAACCTCTGTCTCAGCCAAGGCAACGCGACGAGTATGGTAGTCCGTTGGATCATCTACATCTGATACTAAAATCTCACGCGCCTTAATAGGTGTTTTGGATAAGATGGCTACGCCTTCATGGTAGCGGTCATAGCCAATATGATTGTAAGCCCAAGTCCAGTAGTAGTTTTTCCCTTTCTCAGACAATTTTTCAACCAGAAGTCGGACATAGTGGTCCTGATGAATGGGTTCTGCTGATGGTAAAGCTTGATAGTGATTGTTAACCTCTCCCTCAGGCGAAGTCATTTCTTGATTGATTTCTTGGAAACAAATCAAATCATAGTCCTTATCGAGAATGTCTTGGAGTAAGATTTGGAATTTTTCCTCTGCTTCCTTCTCCATCCAACTGTGGGTATTGAGTGTTAGAAATTTCATGCTTTTCTCCTAAAACAAGAGGTTGGAAAACAGCTTCCAACCCCAAGTATATTACAATTCTACTTTAGCAACTGCTGTTTTAGCTGCAAGAGAACCTGTTTGTTCTAATTTAACTGATTTGAGGACATCACCATTTGTGAAGACAACCACTGTTGATGTTTTGCGTCCTGCTTCTCGAATAGCATCCAAGTCAGCTGTGACAAGAAGGTCACCAGCGGCCACTTTTTGTCCTTCAGAGACATGAACAGTAAATGGTTTTCCTTCAAGACTTACTGTATCCAAACCAATATGAACAAGCACTTCAAGACCTGAGTCAGTGACAAGACCAAGAGCGTGTTTTGTTGGGAAGATACTTGATACAGTACCAGTAACTGGAGATACAATGTTACCATTTGCTGGCTCTACTGCAAATCCATCACCCATCATTTTTTGAGCAAAAACTGGATCTTCCACTTGTTCTAAAGCAACAACTTGACCGTCAGCTACTGAGTAAACTTCTTCAGTTACACCTTTGTAGTGTACAGTATTTTGTTGAGTTTCTGTCATTTGGCTTGGAAGAGTTTCAGGAATTACTTCACCTGAGTCAAGGATATCTTGGATATCAGATTTCAATACGTCAGCTTTTGGTCCGTAGATAGCTTGGACACCTTGTCCTTTCATGACAAGACCCATAGCTCCTTCTGCTTTCCATTGTTCCTCAGTACCAACGCGATCTGCGTCTTTAACAGTTACACGAAGACGAGTCATACATGCATCCACATCTACGATATTTGCACGACCACCAAGAAGGTTAATGATGTTTACGGCTTGAGAAGCTGCTGCAACTTTTGGAGTTCCAGGAGCTGCTTCTTCTGATGCTCCTTCAGCTGTTTCGTAGTTTCCGTTACGTCCTGGAGTTGCGTAGTTGAATTTCTTGATCATGAAGTTGGCAATGAAGTACATGATAACCGCAAAGAGAACAGTTACCCAGATAAAGTTAACGATATCCATACCAATACCAGCATTAATTGCCAATGGTGTACGAGTCAAGAATTCAATTGAACCGAATGAGTGGACACGAAGGTGAACAATATCTGCCATAGCAAAGGCAGCACCTTGAACTACTGAATAAACAAGGTAAAGCGGTGTTGCGATGAACATGAACATATACTCGATAGGTTCAGTAACCCCTGTCAAGAATGTTGCAAGGGCTGTCGCAATCATCATACCCTTGTATTGGTGTTTCTTGTCAGCATCAACATTGCGGTAGATAGCAACGATGACACCCATCAAGATACCAAATGAACCGATCATTTGTCCAACTTTGAAACGAGCTGGAGTGACTGTTGTAAGAAGGTGTTGGTATTGGTCAGCATTTGAACCTTTAAGGTTAACAAGGTCAGTTACCCATGCAAGCCAAAGTGGATCTTGACCAAATACTTGTGTTCCTTTTGCAGCACCAGTTAACACTTCGTATGTTCCACCAAGAGCTGTATAGTTCATTGGGATAGTCAACATGTGGTGAAGACCGAATGGCAAGAGCAAACGTTCCAAAGTACCATACAAGAATGGTGCAAGAACTGGAGCAGTTTCTTGTGAGTTGGCAATCCAAATACCAAAGTTGTTGATACCTGTTTGAACTACTGGCCAAAAGGCAGCAAGTACAATTGCAGCAATAGTTGAACGAAGAATAACGACGAATGGTACGAAACGTTTACCATTGAAGAATGAAAGGGCATCAGGAAGTTTACGGAAGTTGTAGTATTTGTTATAAGCTGTTGCTCCAACAAAACCAGAGATAATCCCTACGAAAACCCCCATGTTAAGCGCTGGTGCCTCAAGAACGCTGATAAAGTAGTCCGCAACCTTGATTGAACCACCAAAGAAGGTAGTAACCATTGCTTCAGGGTTTTTCAACATATCACCTGTAACACCGAAGATAGTACCTGTGATACGGTTAATCAAGATAAAGGCAAGTCCGGCTGCAAATGCACCACCTGCACGTTCTTTTGCCCAGCTTCCCCCAATAGCAAGGGCAAACAAGATGTGAAGGTTACCGATAACCCCCCAACCAATTTGCTCAAGGATTCCACCTGTAATCACTAGAGGAGCAAGGTTTGGGTCGATCATCACGATTGATTTACCGATTGAGATCATCAATCCCGCCGCTGGCATAACGGCGATAACCACCATTAAAGCCTTACCGAATTTTTGCCAAAATTCGAAAGACAAGACATTTTTGAATGTAGCTTTCATCATTCAAATCTCCTTTATTTTATTTAGGCAAACGTTTTACGAAAACGTTTGCATTTGGTTATGTATTAATTATACCACTTTTATTTTTTTTGTAAAGGCTTTTATAAAAAAATTGTCTATTTTTTTTAATTTTTAGAAAGGAAAAAGAGAAGTTTACGAAAACTTCTCTTTTAAATATGTATTATTTTTCTGATTTGTACTGCAATTTGCATTTAAATCAAACTAGATCTTCAAGAATCGACGCATTGAAATCCCTGAACCAATTGAACCAATGAAAATTCCGATTATAAATAATAGGACTGTCATCAGAGGGATAAACACATCTGGCGTAATCATTGACAAGTTTTGACCTACCAAGGATTTATTGACCGATTGATAAACCATATTGTAAACAAAGAATACAAGGACTGAAGGAATCGCTGCACCAAGCAAGCCAATAAAAGCACCTTCTAGCAAGAATGGACCACGGATATAGCCATTTTTCGCTCCTACAAGACGCATGATCTGAATCTCACGACTACGTGAAATAATAGTGATACGAATGGTATTGGAAATGAGGAAGACTGCGATAAAAATCAAAAGCCCTGCAATAACCAATCCCCAAACACGGATAAAGGAAGCTAGTTCAAAAAGTCGTTGAGTGTTGGCTCCACCATCTTGAACCTCTGATACTCCCTCAATTTTCTTAGCTTCTTCAGCTACCGTTTTAACATCACTCGGAGAATTTGTATCAACGATATAAGCATCATAGAGAGGGTTTGCATCCCCTTCAAAGACCTTCCAATCGTCACCCATTGTTTCCGTCAGTTTTTCGTACTGTTCTTCTTTACTTGAGAAGGTAACACTCTTAACAGCAGGTATAGCTTTCAAAGCATCATAGACCTTGTGGTAGTCATTGTTGGTAACTGTCTGACCTTCTTTTACAATCGTCTCACTGTTATCAGCTACATCTTTACGAATGTATACCATGACCCGAACGTTGTTTTCAATATCGGTAGCCAGTTTCGCTGTATTAAAAATTACAGATGCAAACAGGGCAACGAGTGTTAAGGTAATCATAACCGAACTCACTGCTGCTACTGTCATCCAGCCATTTCGTTTTAAACTTTTTAATGATTCAAATAAATGGCGAAAAAATCTACTAATCATCGTATCCATATTCTCCTTTAGCTTCGTCACGAACGACACGGCCATTTTCAATGGCAATGACACGGTGGCGCAAGGTATTTACAATCTGGCTATTGTGGGTTGCCATCAAGACAGTAGTACCTTGGAGATTGATGCGTTCCAACAGATTCATAATTTCCCATGAATTATCTGGGTCCAAGTTTCCTGTTGGCTCATCGGCAATCAATACCTTAGGATTGTTGACAATCGCGCGAGCAATCGCAATCCGTTGCTGCTCTCCACCTGAGAGTTCATTAGGGAAAGAGCGAACCTTATGTTTCAAACCAACCAGGTCCAATACTTCCATAACACGTTTTTTGATGTTGCGACGGCTCTCACCGATTACTTCCATTGCATAGGCAATATTCTCATAAACAGTCTTCTTAGGCAAGAGTTTGTAATCCTGAAAGACTACCCCGACACTACGACGTAGCAGTGGGACATCTTTCTTCTTAATTTTAACTAAATTAAAGCCTGCAACTGTTAGGCTTCCTTTTTCGATCTTTACTTCTCGGTATAAAGCTCGAATAAAGGTTGACTTACCTGCCCCAGAAGGTCCTACGATATAGGCAAACTCTCCTGGTTCAATGGTAACAGATACTCCACGCAGGGCAGTCGTTCCATTGTCATACTTTTTGACAACATCTCTCATTTCAATGATTGACATATGAGTTCCTTTCTATCTTAGCTGATTCGCCACTTGAGGTAGGCATCGATAAAACCATCAAGGTCTCCATCCATCACCTTATCTACCTGAGCAACTTCAAAGCTTGTACGGTGATCTTTTACCATAGTATAAGGCGTGAAAACATATGAACGGATTTGGCTTCCCCATGTGATTTCTTTTTTCTCACCTTTAAGGGAATCAACTTCCGCAGCTTTCTTTTCTTGCTCCATTTGATAGAGCTTAGCCTGCAACATCTTCATGGCACGATCTCTATTTCCATACTGGGTACGATCGACCGTTGATTGGACGACAGTTCCCGTAGGAATGTGTGTCAAACGCACACCTGTTGAAACCTTATTGACGTTTTGCCCACCAGCACCACCTGAACGGAAGGTATCCATTTTGATATCATCTTCACGAATCTCCACTTCGATGGTATCATCCAACTCAGGCATAACCTCTACGGATGTAAATGAAGTATGGCGACGTTTGGCAGAGTCAAATGGAGAAATACGGACCAAACGGTGAACACCCATTTCTGATTTAAGTAGGCCATAAGCATTAGGTCCTTCAAAAGACAAGGTAACAGACTTGATACCTGCTTCATCACCAGCCTGGTAATCCAAGACTTCTACTTTAAAGCCTTTGGCATTTCCATAACGAGTATACATACGAAGCAACATATCGCCCCAGTCCTGAGCCTCAGTACCACCAGATCCTGGATGGATTTCCAAGATTGCATTATTATGGTCATAAGGTTCTGACAAGAGAAGGGTCATCTCGTAGCTGGTCATCATCTTATCCAATTCCGTCAACTGTTCGACCAGTTCATCATGGACTGACTCGTCTTCTGCTAAAAAGTCCAATAAAATCTCAACTTCATCCTGCAACTCTTCCATTTTACGGAAGGTGTTGTAGGTGTTTTTTAATTCATTTAATTCTTGCGACGTTTTTTGGGCCGCGATATTATCGTTCCAAAAATCAGGTTCTGTCATCTTGTTTTCCAAGATGGCAATCTCTTCCTCTAAGCCTTCGAGGTCAAAGAGACCCCCTAAAAGAAGCTAATTTTTCACGATTTGCGTCAATTTTTTGACGAATTTCTGAAATGTCCATAGATACTCCTTTTCATATCGTTTTATTATACCATAATCTCTCATTTCTTTCCATATTTTGCTTTTCACCGCTTTTGATTGCAAAAGAAAAGAGGCTCTAAAGCCTCTTGTTTAAAGAACTTTAGCAAAGGTATGAGTGATCTCCTCCACTTGAATTCCTTCTTTTTCAAACTTATCCTTTAATGCAGTCAAATCGATTTTCCCATCAATTTGAACTTCGATGACGACCTTGCCATCCTTACGTGGAATGTTTACAGTATGGGAAATATTTAAATCCTCTTCTACAATTAAAGCTACAATTTTCCCCAGTACTCCGACTTCATTTTCTGTAATGAAACGAACACGAATCCCCTCTTCTCCGTATCCAGCGATTTCCAAGAAAGCCTGAAAAACATCGCGATCTGTAATGACACCGTAGACCTGATGATTGTCTACGACTGGTAATATCCCAATTTTATTTTTCAGCATCAGGTAGGTCGCATCTTCTAGACTAGCATAGCCAGAAACAGTCACGACATCTCGAATCATTACATCTTTTACTTTGGTTTTATTCAGAAGATAATTCATCTCATAGATAGAGAGACTGGTTGCTTTAGATGGGCTGGCTTCCGCAATGGTTCCTTCTGTTACCAATCCGACTAATTGATCGTTTTCGATAACAGGTAAACGGTGCAAACCTTGCTCGCGCATCAAATCTGCTGCGTGTGCTACAGTCGTATCTGGACTGATATAAACTACCTTACGGGTCATGAAATCTTTAACTGCCATGAGACTTCTCCTTCTATATTGCTACTTTTATTATACACTTTCTTAGAAAATCTATCAAACGCTTTCATCTCTTTTTCAAGATTTTGAATAATCTGAGAAGTTTGCATAAAATACCAGTGTAAGTTAAAAGGGAACCGAAGTCCCCTCTCTTCTTAAATCGTAACAGTGTCTCGATCTTTTATCATATAACGTTTCAGTGGGCTAAGACTAGCTAGCCAGTATAGTAGACCACCAAATAGCGCAGTAAATCCGCTACCAGTTGTGATTAAAAAGATTGGACTTTGAATTTGTGCAGTTACTGGGTTGTAGACAAAAAGTACCGCTACCAATAAGGAGATAAATACGCAAGACAAGCCAACTAAGTTAAATCCTTTAGTAAATTCGTAGGCGTCATGCCCTTCAAGGAAATAGGCTGAACGCAAGTCGAGTTTTCGTTTTCTTAAGATAAAATAGTCGACAACAATCATACCAATAATTGGCCCCTGAATATAGGCAGCTAGGGAGATGAAGGATCCGAAATACTCTTCTACTCCTCCCCAGATAGTGAGTAGACTCACGTAAACCATGGCAATCCAAACCATTAGTTTATAGCTTACTTTGGGCATCCCACTTTTTACAATCATACAGTTCACATATGATCCTGTCCCCTGGGTTCCAATATTAGCAAAGGCTACTAGTAGTAGACTTAAGAGAGCAAAGGCTGGGGTGCTTAGAGTTGATAGCATGGTTGTTGGATCACTTTCATACACACCTGTTTTAACAAACATGGCTAGAGCCATGACTCCACCTGTCGCAACGAAGAATGGAGCCACAACTCCGTATGATAAGGCTGTAGCCCAATAACCACTGCGTTCTGATTTTGCTAAACGTGGTAAAACCAATGCTTGTGTAGACCAAGAAAAGGCAAAGGCAACATTTCCTTCTCCGGAGAGCATGAAGCGTTCTAATGGCGTCAAATCTCCTTGAGTGGCTGGTTGGATATTCATAATATCCGTTATAGGAACGGCGACAAAGCAGATTCCAACGATAATGAGACCGACAATCAATAAGGCGATAACCAAGAAGCGATTGGTCCATTTAATCACTTCTGGGCCACCAAGAGCAATGAGAGTTCCAAGCAGAACACAGAGGGTACCAAGAATAGGCGCCCATACTCCCTTGTCCAAACCAAGACCAAAATTATTTGCCAAATGGATCATGGAACTAGCAAAAAGATTGGCCGCAACAGCATACCATCCAAAGTTAGCCAAGCTAATAATGGTCGATAACAGGGCTACACCTCTTTTTCCTAGAACAGCTCTCAACCAAATCCACAAATCAATTCCATACTTAACCGCAAACAAAATAGGGAGACATTCAATAAAAACCCAGATAATGTTAAAGCTAAAAATATTTATCAACATTTGATTAAAGGTCAAATATTGAGCTACATAGGCTCCTTGGGTATAACACCAAGTAGCGATGGCAAAACCACTTGTCGATAGAAAGAGATCCCAGAAAGAATACTGACGATCCTTATTGGTCATGGGAACAATTCCGGTTATGGTTTCTTGTTGGATATAGTCATTCATTTTAGACATGTTATTGAATTCCTCCCGTCATTGCTAAGATAATCAAAATAAGGTTGATTAGGACTATGGAGATGATTAAAATGAAATCACTTTTTAGGAAGGGTTGAACAAACTCGTAGTTTGGCGACTCCATTTCTTCCAATCTTCTCTTTGTTTCAGTTGCTACTAATTCTTCAATTTCAGATGTCGTTTTCATCTTAGTTTTCCTCCAAATACAAATCAAGAGCTAGTTGTCCATATTGTTTGGTATAGCGATACCAGATGTAGAGAAATTCACCAACTGGTTTTCCGACACTCTCCTGGAACAAAGCCCACAAGAACCAATAATATGAGGTTACTGCTACATAAGCCAAATAGTGACGTTTGGTTTTCTTATCTGGTACTTCTTGCAAATACAATTCCAGTACTTTTTCAGCATCCTCTACGGTATAATTGGAACACGCGATAAAGGTGCCCAAATCTCCTGCTGGCTCTCCCATTCCAGAATATTCCCAATCAATCAAGCTCATTTCGCCTGCTTCATTTAACAAAAAATTAGGACTATAGGAATCTCCATGACAAAGGACAACCTGTTTCGGATCATTCTGTAAATAGTTTTTGAGAAGTGAGACGGTTTTATCCAGTTCCTCGAGACCATCAAACTCGAACCGATTTCTAGCCTTCAATTTTTCTCTAAAATCAATAATTCCCTCAAATTGGTCAAAGGAATGTTCCGTTTTTTCTCCAGATTGGTGTAACCGTCTCAGGAGGTCCATTGCTTGTGCCACATCATCCCAATTATCATAATCCAGTTGCTTAGCATTGGGAATAAATTCTGAAATTTTCCAGCCCTCATCCTTGTTCATAGCTACGAAGGTACGGTCAATCTTTAATTTTGCAGCAATTTCCATAGAAGCTGCTTCACTAGCTCGGTCGATATAATTTTCCGTTCCCCTACCCGGATGACGGTAAACATATCTTTTTCCTAGACAGTCAAATGAAAATGATGTGTTGGTTAACCCATCTTTTAGAGGTTTGATATTGACAATATCTGAAGCCACACACTTTAATGTCTTACAGATATTATCAATAATGGCCGAATCTGCATTTACCAAATAACGTTCATCAAATTGACGGAGTTCATCTAGAGAGTCGAATTCTTTAACAATATCCGCTGAATAGTGGCGGGCTTCTAAAAGGAGTTTCTTGACATGCCGACTATAGTAATCCTCCCAAAGCTGTTCACGATAAGGTTCGTGTTTAAACTCGGTTTCTAAAATTTCCTTGAATTTCTCGCTAAATGCACGGTCAAAATAAACGTGCCCCACCATAGCCCAAGTATTTTCTCCACCAATCTGGATATCAATGATGGTGTGATTCGAATCCTCTATAGTACAATATTCGTCCGTTTGACCTTCTGCAAATATCGTCGAGTAGTAACCCCTATAAATATATTGCTCAAAAGGATTTTCCACAAAATAATTATCCGATGAACAAATATACGTGTTGGAAAGTTGATTTTTAACCAACATAAGAGACGAACAGTTATTATATTTGTAGTAATCATTATTTACTACAATTTTTACACCAAACTTCTCTGCAAGATAGAACATTTTTTCTTGAAGATAGCCTACAATAACGGTTATATCTTCTATTCCTGCTTCTTGCAGCTGTCTGATTTCCCTCTCTATCAAGCGTTCACCCTTGACTTGAAGCAATCCTTTGGGAATCTCATAAGACAAAGGAGCAAAACGGCTACTCATGCCAGCAGCCATTATAATGGCATTTTTTACTCGATAGGGTTCTAAAACTTTCTGACCTAGTTCAGTTAAGTGAAGCTCCTCATCAACCCACTTCTCTTCTTTCAGTTTTTTCAATAATGTGTTGATTGTTCCTAAAGATAGGTCTAACTCTTCAGCTAACTGTCGCTGAGTAAATGTCTTTTCTTTATGTATCAACATAAAACGCAAAAGTTTAAATTGTTTTTCTGTTAGCATTTCTCAGTCCTCCTGTTCAATTTTTTCTTACTAATATTATAATATGAACAAAAATGACTGCCAATTCAAATAGGGAAACAATGAGTAAAAATTAAGGTCTTTTTCCCTTTCCTCAAAAAATATATAAATAAAAGAGCTCCTTATTCTGGAGCCCTGAAATATTTTATATTTTTGATAAGTAGTCGTATTAGGTGTCGCTTGGCTGCAATCCTTATCCGCTGACTAAAACAATCCACTGGATTGGATGATTACTTGCGCAATCTCCATCCACAACCTAAACTAGTCTCCCAGACTAGAGGAGAATTGCTTGCGCAATCCTTATCCGCCGACTAAAACAATCCACTGGATTGTTTTAGCCACCTAGGTATGCTTTTCTGACTTCATCTGATGCTGCGAGTTCTTTTCCTGTTCCTGATAGGACGATCTTGCCTGTTTCAAGTACATAACCACGGTCAGAGATAGCAAGGGCCTTGTTAGCGTTCTGTTCAATTAGGAGAACCGTTGTTCCTTGCTTCTGAATATCTTGAATGATATCGAAAATTTCTTGGATAAAGATCGGGGCAAGTCCCATTGACGGCTCATCCAAGAGAAGGAGCTTAGGTGTAGACATGAGAGCGCGTCCCATAGCCAGCATCTGCTGTTCACCACCTGAAAGAGTTGCCGCATCTTGGTTTTTACGTTCTTCCAAACGAGGGAAGCGAGAAAAGACTTTTTTCAAGTTGGCTTGATTTTCTTCTCGATTTTTCTTCAAGAAAGCTCCCATTTCCAAGTTTTCCATAACAGTCAAACCTGGGAAAACATGGCGTCCCTCAGGAACTTGTGATAGACCAGCTGCCACGATTTTTTGGGCTGGCAACTTTTGAATTTCTTTGCCTAAAAACTGAATTTTTCCAGCACTTGGACGAACCAAACCTGAAAGAGTACGAAGAATAGTTGTTTTACCAGCACCATTAGCACCAATCAAAGAAACAACTTCACCTTCATTGACCTCAAAACTTACATCACGAACTGCTTGGATCATACCGTAATGCACAGAGAGGTTTTCAACTTTTAACATAGACATTAGGCTTCACCTCCTAGATAAGCTTCGATAACGCGTTTGTTGTTCTTGATCTCATCCGGAGTCCCATGAGCGATCAACCGACCATATTCAAGAACATAGATACGCTCAGTAACTTCCATAACCAAATTCATGTCGTGTTCAATGAGCATGATGGTAATTTTAAATTCATCTTTGATACGACGGATCAATTCTGTCAATTCAGCCGTTTCTTGTGGATTCATACCAGCTGCAGGTTCGTCCAAAAAGAGGATCTTAGGTTCAGTTGCCAGAGCACGAACGATTTCTAATCGACGTTGTTGACCATAGGCCAGATTCTTCGCAAGAGTATCTGCGTCACCATCCAAATCAAAAATCTTCAGCAAGTCCAAAGCTTTGCTTTTTAATTCTTCCTCATTCTTATAAAAAGCTGGTAGGCGTAGGAAGCTCGCAAGGACATGTTGTTTATGATGATTGCTAAATGCAATCAAAACATTTTCCAAAACTGTCAAGTCCTTGAACAAACGAATATTTTGGAAAGTACGACTGAGACCAAGTGAAGCAATCTTATAGGGAGTTTTCCCATTTAGGAGGTGACCATCTAGTGTCACAGTACCTTCGCTTGGTTCATAAACGCCGGTCAAGAGATTGAAAAGGGTTGTTTTACCAGCCCCGTTTGGTCCAATCAGACCAACCAATTCTCCCTCATTCAATTCAAGAGTGACATCTCCAACAGCTGTTAGACCGCCAAAATGTTTGGTTAACTGTTTAACTTCAAGTAATGCCATTAATTTTGTCCCTCCTTCTTCGATTTTTTAAAGAAACGTGATAGACTCAATTCCCATGTCCCAAGAAGTCCACCTGGTCTGAAAATCATGACCAATACAAGAGCCAAAGCGTAGATGATCATACGTACGCTTGCTACATCCTGAAGGAGCATATTTAAAATTCCTAAAACAATCGCTGAAACGATGGTACCAGTAATCGATCCAAGTCCACCAAATACAACGATAATCAACACATTGATGGAATTAATAAAGGTGTAATCTTTTGGAACAACAGATCCGATAAAACCAGCTTGAAGTGAACCAGCAATACTTGCTGTAATAGCACCAAAGACAAAAGCGATAATCTTGATCTTTGTAGTGTTTACCCCAACAGACTCTGCAGCAATCTCATCCTCACGAACAGATAGAGTAGAGCGTCCAATTGGACTACGTAAGAAGTTGAGAGTTGCAATAGTTGTAATCACTACAAAAAGATAAACCATTTGCCAGTTGGTAAAGTTTGGAATACCCAAGATACCAGCAGCACCGTTGGTCAAACTTCCACCATTAATGATAAAGATACGAATGATTTCTGAAACACCTAGTGTCGCAACAGCCAGGTAGTCACCCTTTAAACGAAGCGTTGGAATCCCAACGAGCAAAGCGACTGCACCAGAAATCAAGGCACCCAAGACCATTGCTCCAAAGAAGGCACCATAGGTTGGTGATTTTGAACCAATAATCGCTGCTGCATAAGCCCCAATTGCCATAAAACCTGCATGACCGAGTGAGAATTGGCCTGAAAAACCAACGATTAAGTTCAAACCTACTGCAAGGATGATATTAATTCCAATTTGTTCTAAAATTTGGACATGGAATAGATTGAGAACACCAGCAGAAACCAGTACACTAATCAATCCATAACCCGCTAACAGAAGGAATAACCAGAGAATATTTACTTTAAGATTTGTCTTCATTGTTTACACCTTCTCTTTCACATTCTTACCAAGGATACCTGCAGGTCGAACAATCAGAATCAAAAGCAAGATTCCATACACGATAGCATCACGGAAATCAGACATACCGAAGGCAGTAGCAAAAGTTTCCAATAAGCCAATCACAAATCCCCCTAGAGCTGCACCAGGAATAATACCGATACCACCAAGAACGGCCGCAACGAATGATTTTAGACCTGGAGTCACACCCATCAAAGGTTCAAGAGAGTTGTAGTAAAGGGCAATGAGAACACCTGCTGCACCAGCAAGGGCTGAACCCAAAGCAAAGGTAAAGCTGATTGTGCGATTTACATTAATTCCCATCAATTGAGCCGCGTCACTATCAACTGATACCGCACGCATGGCTTTCCCCATTTTTGTTTTTTGGACGATCAATTGTAATAAAACCATCAACAGCACAGAAACTGCTAAAATCATCAATTGAACATTTGTCAAGCTAATTGGTCCCAAGTCAAAGCGGACTGTTTCAATTGCTTGAGGGAAGGCACGAGTATTGGCGCCTACTAGATAAACCATTCCGTATTCCAGTAGGAAAGACACTCCGATGGCAGTAATCAATACAGCAATACGTGTAGAGTGTCGTAAAGGACGGTAGGCAAGAAACTCAATCACAACACCAAGTAGTGCAGTTCCAGCCATTGAAATAATTAAAGCTAAAAAGAAATCCATTTGGAAAGAATTAATCAAAAAGTAACCAATAAAGGCACCCATCATGTAAATATCGCCATGGGCGAAGTTGATGAGTTTGATAATTCCATAAACCATGGTATAACCCAGAGCTAAAAGTGCATAAACACTACCCAGAATTAGACCATTCACAAGTTGTTGGAGCATAGCATTCACTCTTTTCTATCGTTATTTTTTAGAAAATTTCATTATTTTCACAAGTTCATAAACACCGAAACAGGGAGTGAGTCAAAGGCTCATTCCCCATTTCAATTACTATTCTAATGTTATGGTTTTACAACTTCTGCTTCTTCAACTTTACCATTGTTCATGGTCATCATGTAAGCAGTTTTCACTGTATTGTGGTCAGCATCAAAGCTTGTTTGACCAGTTACACCTTCAAAATCTTTGGTTTTAGCAAGGTTGTCCTTGATCTCACTTGAGTTTTTAGCACCTTTTGCAGCATTTGCTACTAGGTAAACTGAGTCATAGGCCAAAGCTGAGAATGTTGAAGGCTCTTCATTGTATTTAGCACGGTATGCTTCAAGGAAAGCTTTAGCTTTTGCAGAAACGTCAACTGTAGTTGAGAATCCAGAGATGAAGTAAATGTTTGATGCTCTTTCAGCAGTTGCTTGTTGAACAAATTCTTCACCGTTAAATCCATCACCACCAACGATTGGTTTATCAATTCCCATACCACGAGCTTGGTTTACAATTTTACCTGCTTCTGTGTAGTAACCTGGAACAACGATAGCATCAAACTCTTTGCCTTTCATTTTAGTAAGGGCTGCTTGGAAGTCTGTATCACCTGCTACAAACGTTTCATCTGCTACAATCTCACCCTTGTAGGATTCGCGGAATGATTTAGCAATACCTTTAGCATAGTCACTAGCATTGTCAGTATAAAGAACAACCTTCTTAGCATTCAATTTGTTTGTTACATAGTTAGAAATAATCTTCCCTTGGAAGCTATCTTGGAATGTTCCGATAAATAGGTAATCTTGACCTTTAGTCAAACCGTCTTGAGTAGCACTTGGTGAAATCAATGGCACTCCAGCTTTAGTAGCGTTAGCTACAGCTGCAGCAGTTGCACCAGATGTCGCAGGTCCTACAATAGCTGCTACTTTTGATTGGGTAACAAGGTTTGTTGTAACAGAAGCTGCTTCAGCAGTTTCTGACTTGTTGTCTTTATCTACAACTTCGATTTGTTTTCCATCAATTCCACCTGCAGCGTTGATTTCGTCTACAGCAAGTTGGGCACCTTTTTGTTCAGCTGTACCGTAAGCTGCAACAGCACCTGTCTCTTCAAAGTTAAAACCGATTTTAATTGTTTTTTCGTCTACTGGATTTCCAGTTGTGTTTGACGCTCCTGACTTGACCTCTCCACAGGCAGCAAGAAGAGCCACACTAGCAAGAGCCACAAAAGATAGGGCAAATTTTTTCTTCATTTTTAATCTCCTTATAGTTGTTTCAAAAAATAGTATGTTAAGAATATACCGAATTATCAGAAAATTGTCAATACATTTATTTAATTTTTTAAATGATAACGTTTTCTTCGTTACGATAGAGGTTGCCAACGAAGGGAGTCTCTAGCTCTTGGATATGGCAACGTCTAATTTTCTTGATATATCTTTCCTTACCTAATCTCTCAACTAAGTCATCTAGCTCCTCAGTTGAAACATAGAGCTGCAAGTAACGACGTTTTTTGGAATGGTAACAGATATCACCGTATTCCTGAAGTTTTTTTGCGTCTCGATTATAGTAGAGATAGATGATTAATCCTGATCGATTTGTTTTTTCAAACATGAGGGATCCTCTTTCTAAGAAATCTTCTCCTATTATATCAAAAAAAGCAAACTTCGTCGAGTTTGCTTTCTAGGTTGCTTAGCTTAAAGAATTATTGGCCATGATTTCATCAATAAAGCCATATTCAAGTGTTTCTTGGGCACTCATCCAGTAATCACGTTCCGCATCTGCATGAATTTGCTCGACTGATTTACCAGAGTTATCTGCAAGGATTTGCTCCAATGTCTTACGAGTTTTAAGCAAGTGCTCTGCAGCGATTGCCATATCGGTTTGTTGGGTACCACCACCTGTACCACCCATTGGTTGGTGAATCATGTACTCTGCATTTGGAAGCATGAAACGTTTGCCTTTGGCGCCACTTGATGCAATAACAGTCCCCATGGATGCAGCCATCCCCATAACGATTGTTTGGACATCTGCCTTGATAAAGTTCATGGTATCAACGATTGCCAAACCAGCTGAAACAGAGCCCCCAGGTGTATTGACATAAAGGTAAATGTCTTTTGTACTATCTTGGGCATCCAAGAAGAGCAACTGGGCGATAACGGAGTTGGCCATGTTGTCTTCAACTGGACCTGTTAGCATGATGATGCGGTCTTTCAGAAGACGAGAGTAAATATCATAGGAACGTTCTCCACGGCTTGTTTGTTCAATAACTACAGGAATCATTCATTTCTCCTTTTAATGTTGAATTTTCTTAGTCTTACGACTCAATACAGAACTATTATATCTTTTTGGTCAAAAAAGGTCAAATTTTGCTCTATTCTCTAAACAGAAACAAAAACTCAACCTCCTTTCAAGTCAAAAACGAACTTCTAGTTTCAGTATTTACTTTGGGATTTTATTTAGTACCGAACAAGCGGTCTCCAGCATCTCCAAGACCTGGAACGATATAACCGTGTTCGTTCAAGCGTTCATCCAAGGCTGCTGTAAAGATTTCTACATCTGGGTGTGCTTCTTGAAGAGCTTTCACCCCTTCTGGAGCAGATACTAGGCAGACAAACTTGATATTTGATGCGCCACGTTTTTTAAGGGAGTCAACAGCCAAGATAGCTGAACCACCCGTTGCCAACATTGGATCCACGACAAAGATTTGACGTTGGTCAATATCTTCAGGCAATTTCACCAAGTATTCAACTGGTTGAAGGGTTTCTTCATCACGGTACATACCGATATGACCAACTTTAGCTGCTGGAACCAAGCTCAAGAGGCCATCTACCATCCCGATACCTGCACGCAAGATTGGGACAATCGCCAATTTTTTCCCAGCCAATTGTTTTTGAACGGTCTTTGTGATAGGTGTTTCGATTTCCACGTCTTCAAGTGGAAGATCACGAAGTACTTCATATCCCATCAACATTGCAATCTCATCTACTAGCTCACGAAAAGCTTTTGTAGAAGTGTCTGTACGACGCAAGATTGACAATTTGTGTTGAATGAGTGGATGATTAATGACTTCAATTTTTCCCATTTTCTGAGTTCCTTCTTTCAATTTATTCTTCTTATTATATCAAAAAACGGTTTAAAAAGCTTTCTAAACCATTTATTTTAATTAATTTTTAAAGCAAATCTGCCTCTTGAAGAGCTGTCTGAACAGTCTCTAATGGTAAATGGGTCAACTCGGTGCCTTTTTCTTGATAAAGGTATTTGGCATAGTCATCCATACGATACTGATTGATATAGACTACACGTTTACAACCGACTTGTAAGAGTTGTTTTGTACAATTTAAACAAGGGAAATGAGTTACATAAGCTGTAAATCCTCTAGGAACCCCTCGTTCAGCCCCCTGGAGAATAGCATTGACCTCAGCGTGAAGGGTTCGAACACAGTGACCCTCAATGACCAGACATTCGTGATCGATACAGTGCTCTGTTCCTGATACGGAACCATTGTAGCCTGTTGAAATGACTTTATTGTCCTTAACGAGGACAGCTCCCACCTTGGCACGTTTGCAGGTCGAACGATTGGCAATCAGTAAAGCCTGGGCTGCAAAGTACTCATCCCAAGCCAGTCTTTTTTCTGTCATAAGTCTTCTCCTTTTCCTCTATTTTTTGAAAAATGGCAAGCGTAAATCTGCAATCTTTTCAGCCGGAACCTTCATGCCATCCTTGATCCATTTGAGCAGAACCGATACGATGGCAGAACTCCAAAAGGAATGAAGGTAGCTGCTAACGCCTTTTGACTTTCCGTGGTATTTTTCTAGAAATTCCTGCATGGCTTGGACAAAAATCTTTTCCAAATGGTAGTCCAGAGCAAGTTGGATAACTTTGGCTTCTTTCTTGGCTGCGCGGAAAAGGTGTACCCAGACTAGATAAAGGTCTGTTTTAACATCGTAGTGGCTCAACTGTTCCATAATGTTATGGACACTGCGTTTAAAAACACTTTCCAAAATCTCTTCTTTGGAGTCATAGTTACGATAGAAGGCAGCACGAGAGACGCCCGCCCGTTTGACCAGCTCCGAAATGCTGATCTTGGCCAAGTCTTTTTTCTCTAGAAGTTGCAAAAGAGCCGTCTCGATTGCTTCTCTGGTTAAAAAATTGGATTCTTGATTTGATTTTCTGAGATTTTCAAGAGATTTTTCAGATATTTTACGTTCAGACATAACAATTTCTTTCTACTTGTGACAACAGAGAGGTGGTACTTTTGTTTCAAGGGCTTTCATGATATAATTGTAAAAAAAGACAGAACCTTTGTCAATGTATAAGTGACAAAGATGGAGAATTTCTATGACTTGGAAGATTGTAGCTGACTCTGGTTGTGATTATCGTCAACTGGCAACTCCTGCTATTGATACGGAATTTGTTAGTGTTCCTTTAACCATTCAAGTAGCTGATCAGGTCTTTATCGATGATGCCAATCTTGACATTGACCACATGATGGAAACCATGTATGCGACTTCTGAGGCTTCAAAATCAGCTTGTCCTAGCCCTGATGATTACTTGCGAGCATTTGAAGGTGCTAAGCATATCTTTGTCGTTACTATCACTGGTACTCTTTCAGGTAGCCATAATAGTGCACAGCTCGCTAAGAATATCTATCTGGAAGAACACCCTGACACTCAGATTCATGTGATCGATACATTGTCTGCAGGTGGTGAGGTTGACTTGATTGTCGATAAAATCAATAGCTTGATTGATCAAGGACTTTCTTATGAGGAAATTGTTGAAGCTATTACAGCCTACCAAGAAAAAACGAAGTTGCTTTTTGTACTCGCTAAGGTTGATAACTTGGTAAAAAATGGTCGTTTAAGCAAGCTGATCGGTACAGTTGTCGGTCTTCTCAACATCCGTATGGTTGGGGAAGCAAGTGAAACTGGAACCCTAGAACTACTCCAAAAAGCGCGTGGACCAAAAAAATCCCTTCAAGCAGCCTATGAAGAACTCATCAAGGCTGGCTACGCTGGTGGCCGTATCGTCATGGCTCATCGCAGCAATGATAAATTCTGTCAGCAATTGTCAGAACGCTTGCTGGAAACATTCCCACAAGCCACTATCAAAATCGTTCCAACATCCGGTCTCTGCAGTTTTTATGCAGAAGATGGCGGTTTGTTGATGGGATATGAAATTAACTAAGATTATGAGCAACAAGAGATGCCAAGCATCTCTTGTTTTTTGTGGTACAATAGAGCTATGAAACATTTTGATACTATTGTCATCGGTGGTGGACCTGCTGGCATGATGGCTACGATTTCCAGTAGCTTTTATGATCAGAAAACTCTACTCATTGAAAAAAATCGCAAACTTGGCAAAAAATTAGCTGGAACGGGCGGTGGTCGTTGTAATGTGACCAACAATGGAACTTTAGATGACCTAATGGCTGGAATTCCTGGTAACGGGCGCTTTTTATACAGTGTCTTTTCCCAGTTTGATAACCACGATATCATCAACTTTTTTACGGAAAATGGTGTTAAACTTAAGGTCGAAGACCACGGACGCGTCTTTCCTGCTAGTGACAAGTCTCGGACTATTATCGAGACACTAGAAAAGAAAATCACTGAACTCGGTGGTCAAGTTGCTACTCAAACAGAAATTGTTTCGGTTAAAAAGATAGACGACCAGTTTGTCCTTAAGTCCGCAGACCAAAGCTTCACTTGCGATAAACTCATTGTCACAACTGGCGGAAAATCCTATCCTTCTACAGGTTCGACTGGTTTTGGACATGAGATCGCCCGTCATTTTAAACATACCATTACTGAGCTTGAGGCTGCTGAGAGTCCTTTGTTGACTGATTTTCCACACAAAGCGCTTCAGGGGATTTCACTAGACGATGTAACCCTAAGCTATGGCAAGCATGTCATCACTCATGATCTGCTCTTTACCCACTTTGGTTTGTCAGGTCCTGCTGCTCTGCGTATGTCTAGCTTTGTAAAGGGTGGTGAGGTTCTCTCGCTAGATGTTTTGCCTCAACTTTCTGAGAAGGACTTGGCTGCATTTCTAGAAGAAAATCGGGAAAAATCCTTGAAAAATGCTTTAAAAACTTTGCTTCCAGAACGCTTGGCAGAATTTCTTGTGCAAGGCTATCCTGAAAAAGTCAAACAACTGACTGAAAAGGAAAGCGAACAACTTCTCCAGTCCATCAAGGCTCTCAAAATCCCTGTGACCGGAAAAATGTCCCTTGCCAAATCCTTTGTCACCAAGGGGGGCGTCAGTCTCAAGGAAATCAACCCTAAAACACTGGAAAGCAAACTGGTCCCTGGGCTCCACTTTGCTGGTGAGGTACTGGATATCAATGCCCACACGGGTGGCTTTAACATCACTTCTGCCCTCTGCACCGGCTGGGTGGCAGGCTCAAATCCAATAAATACCAAATAAGAAAGGAAGTCCTTTGGAACATATTATTTTACTAAGAGGTGTTACTCCTAATGGAAAAAATGCTATCCCGAAAATGTCTTATTTGATAGATATTTTGACAGAAGCTGGTTTTCAACACGTTCGAACCTATATTCAAAGTGGGAATATCATTCTTGAGAGTGACTCAGATTTAGAAGAAATACGAGAACGCGTTCATACTTTGATAAAGGAAAAAATTGGGGCCGACTTAAAAATGGTTATCAAGAATAAGAACGATTTTGAAAAGATTGTTCATGAGAATCCATTTAAAGAAGACTATCTTCATGATCGTGTGCATGTAATTCTTTATCAAGGACTTATCCAAAGTCTGCCACTAGAAAAATTGAAAACTGACTACGGCGAGGAAGAAATCTGTGTAGGCGATTACTGTCTCTACCTCTATCTTCCTAGAACTGCAAAACAAAAAAAGCTCAATACCAACTATCTTGAAAAATTGTTTGGCGTGGTTCTGACCATGCGAAAGTTAAACGTAGTTGAAAAACTATTAACCAAATAGTACTTGAAACCAGAAAAAATCAGCAGAGGTAACTCCGCTGATTTTTATTTTGTCTGTGTCCGAACGTAAGCAGCAATAACATCTGATGTGTATTGAGCTGTACCAGGTCCAAACTTGTCAATGTTTTCCTTAAACTCTGGGTTGTAAACGTAGCCTTTACCGATATGGCCGAATACTTCAATAGAGCAGTCAAATCCATAAGTACGAATAGCTTGCAATAGTTTGGCTGCTTGCTCTTGGTTTTCGGCCGCTGTTGCAAGCAGACCAGCTTGAAGGTTTTGAGCCAAAACTTGAAAAACTTGGTTAAAGGCAGCCGTAGCCTCATCTTCGTGACCTTTCTGGCGTTCAAGCGCTTGGTCCATAACTTCTTGACCATATTTCTCTACCGCTTCTTGGTGGTATTTTTGATTGTCTTGATAGCTAAATCCAGTGAATTTTTCCTCAATGGTCATTTTTCTTTCTCCTTTTTGTTCTTGAATGGTTTTTTGCAAGGTGGAAATCAAGGTATCCAGATGTTGCCTTTCTCGAGTTAGATAGTCCAACTGCCTAGTCAAATGAGGCAATAAATCTTTCCTTTCTTCCTTTAACAGCTCTGCTATTTTTTCTAAAGAAAAGCCTAGATATTTGTAATACAGAATGACCTGAAGTCGTTCCAAATCCTCTTGACTATAGGTTCGATAGCCGTTTTCCGACTTTAAGGGAACCAAGAGCCCTATCTTATCGTAGTGGTGCAGAGTCTTGACAGAGACACCTGAAAGCTGCGCAGCTTCTTTTATATGGTACATGATTTCCTCCTTATACTCAATGAAAATCAAAGAGCAAACTAGGAAGCTAGCCGCAGGATGCTCAAAGTACAGCTTTGAGATTGCAGATAAAGCTGACGTGGTTTGAAGAGATTTTCGAAGAGTATTACATTGATAGTATAACCCCTCCCCCTAGGTCAGAGTCAAGCGTTTTTGAGAAAAATTTTTAACTTTTTGAGAAAGGTGTGAAAACTTGAAAATGGTTTTCTTGACAGACCTTTGAAAACATGATAGGATAGTCAAGTCTATCAATCAAACAGAAGGCTCATAGAGAGCCATTGAGAGAAGGCTATTTGACAACTCAAGTAGCCTTTTCTTATTTTAAAAAACGAGATTGGAGTTTCAACTATGTCAGAAAAATCGCAATGGGGCTCGAAACTAGGCTTTATACTAGCATCTGCTGGTTCAGCTATCGGACTTGGAGCCGTTTGGAAGTTCCCCTACATGACTGCTGCTAATGGCGGTGGAGGCTTTTTACTGGTCTTTCTCATTTCCACTATTTTAATCGGCTTCCCGCTCCTGCTGGCTGAGTTTGCCCTTGGCCGTAGTGCTGGCGTTTCCGCTATCAAAACCTTTGGAAAACTTGGTAACAATAGCAAGTACAACTTTATCGGTTGGATTGGTGCCTTTGCCCTCTTTATCCTTCTCTCCTTTTACAGTGTTATCGGTGGATGGATTCTAGTCTATCTAGGTATTGAGTTTGGGAAATTGTTCCAACTTGGTGGAACGGGTGATTATGCTCAGTTATTTACTTCAATCATTTCAAATCCAGCCATTGCCCTAGGAGCTCAAGCAGCCTTTATCTTGTTGAATATCTTTATTGTATCACGTGGGGTTCAAAAAGGGATTGAAAGAGCTTCGAAAGTCATGATGCCGCTGCTCTTTATCATCTTTGTCGTCATCATCGGGCGCTCTCTCAGCTTGCCAAATGCCATGGAAGGGGTTCTCTACTTCCTCAAACCAGACTTTTCAAAACTAACTAGCGCTGGTCTCCTCTATGCCCTGGGACAATCTTTCTTTGCTCTCTCACTAGGGGTGACAGCCATGCTGACCTATGCATCCTACTTGGACAAGAAAACCAATCTGGTCCAGTCAGGGATTTCCATCGTAGCCATGAACATATCGGTATCCATCATGGCGGGACTAGCTATTTTCCCAGCCATGTCAGCCTTCAATATTCAGTCTGAAGGGGGACCAAGCCTGCTCTTTATCGTCTTGCCTCAACTCTTTGACAAGATGCCTTTTGGAACTATTTTCTACATTCTTTTCCTCTTGCTCTTCCTCTTTGCGACGGTCACTTCCTCTGTCGTGATGCTGGAAATCAATGTGGGCAATATCACCAATCAGGACAACCGCAAGCGTGCTAAATGGAGTGCTATTTTAGGAATCTTGACCTTTGTCTTTGGAATTCCTTCAGCTCTATCCTATGGGGTCATGGCGGATGTTCATATCTTTGGGAAGACTTTCTTTGATGCTATGGATTTCTTGGTTTCCAATCTCCTCATGCCATTTGGAGCCCTCTGCCTGTCACTTTTTACTGGCTATATCTTTAAAAAGGCCCTTGCCATGGAGGAACTGCATCTTGATGAAAGAGCCTGGAAACAAGGACTTTTCCAAGTCTGGCTCTTCCTTCTTCGTTTTATCATTCCAATCATCATCATTGTGGTTTTTATCGCCCAATTTATGTAATCAAAAAGGACTTGAGTAGTAAACTCAGGCCCTTTCTTTTTTATGGATGGCTAACAATCAATTCCAAACCTTGCCCTTCCAAGACCCAAGCTTCAACATCACTTGGTAGGATAAAGTGGCTGCCTTTTTGGATTGGATAATTTTCCCCGTCAACAGTCAGGTGACCCTGACCAGCCAAGACACTGAACAGGCTGTAGTCTGCTGTCTTTTCAAAGTCAACTTTTCCAGTAATTTCCCATTTGTAAACTGCGAAGAAGCCATTAGACACAAGAAGAGTTGAACGTAAATCATCAGCTTTGACAGTTACAGGACGGCTATTGGCAGGCTCTCCAATGTTTAAAACATCGATGGATTTTTCAAGGTGAAGTTCACGCAAGTTGCCCTTGTCGTCCTTGCGGTCAAAGTCATAAACACGGTAGGTGGTATCGCTAGACTGCTGGGTTTCAAGAATCAAGATACCCGCCCCGATAGCGTGCATGGTTCCGCTTGGTACATAGAAGAAATCTCCAGCTTTAACTGGAACTTTTGTCAGCAAGGTATCCCAGTTCTTGTCCTCGATTTGCTGGCGGAGTTCTTCTTTTGATTTGGCATTGTGGCCATAGATAATCTCTGAACCTTCGTCTGCTGCGATGATGTACCAACACTCTGTTTTCCCTAACTCGCCTTCGTGCTCTAGTCCATAGGTATCGTCTGGGTGAACTTGGACACTGAGCCAGTCGTTGGCATCGAGAATCTTGGTCAACAGTGGAAACACAGGTTCTGGACGGTTACCAAACAATTCACGGTGTTCCGCATACAAAGTAGCTAGGTCTGTTCCCTCAAAACGCCCATTAGCGACCTTTGAAACTCCATTTGGGTGGGCTGAAATAGCCCAGTATTCTCCGATTTTTTCACTTGGAATGTCGTAGCCAAACTCATCACGTAGCTTGGTTCCACCCCAGATTTTTTCTTGCATAACTGATTGTAAAAATAATGGTTCTGACATCTTGATCTCCTGTCTATTTTTCTCACTTCATTATAGCAAAAAGCCAGGTCTAATTGAACTCTTTTTCACATCTTATAAAGTAGGGAGAAGATTTTATAAAAATAGTGAACAAATGTGCTCTACTTAATACTTGCACCATTGCTGGCAATGACATCCTTGTACCAGTAGAAGGATTTCTTCTTGCTCCGTTTGAGACTTCCTTGACCTGCATTATCACGATCCACATAGATAAAACCATAACGCTTGTTCATTTCGCCTGTTCCAGCAGAAACCAGATCTATACAACCCCAAGTCGTATAACCAAGCAATTCAACGCCATCTTGGTAAATAGCATCTCGCATAGCCTTGATGTGGGCTTCTAGATAAGCAATCCGATAGTCATCTGCTACGTATCCATTTTCATCTGGCGTGTCCATAGCACCGAGGCCATTTTCTACGATGAACATAGGCTTTTGATAACGATCCCAGATAGCATTGAGGGTGATACGAAGCCCCAGTGGGTCAATCTGCCAACCCCATTCAGAGGATTCTAGATAAGGATTTTTGATAGAGGCAAAGACATTTCCAGCGGTCAGATTCGTCACTTCTGGATCGCCTGAGGCCACTCGACTCGCATAGTAAGAGAAGGAAACAAAATCAACAGTGTGATTCTTCAACAAATCCAAATCCTCTGCCGTCATTTCAATTTCTATCCCCTCACGCTCCCACTGTTTCTTGGCATAGTTTGGGTATTCCCCACGCGCTTGGACGTCAATGAAGAAGTAACTCTTACGGTCTTCCTCCATAGCTGCCCAGTAGTCTCTCGGATGGGCAGTGTTGGGATAGTATTGTCCTGCTGCCAACATACATCCCACCTTGTTTTCTGGATCAATTTCGTGAGCAATTTTAGTCGCCATAGCCGAGGCTACCAGCTCATGGTGGGCTGCTTGGTATTTGATCTGTTCTTGATTTTCTCCTTCTTCAAAACAAATCCCAGCTCCTAAAAAGGGGGCATGCAGAATCATATTGATTTCGTTGAAGGTGAGCCAGTACTTGACCAAGCCCTTGTAACGGGTAAAGAGGGTGTGACAGAGATTTGCGTAAAAGTCCAACATACGACGATTGCGCCAACCACCGTACTCCCTAATTAAGTGCATGGGGCAATCGAAATGCGTGATGGTCACCAGTGGTTCAATTCCATACTTGTGGCATTCCTTAAATAAATCCTCATAAAAAGCTAGACCAACTTCATTTGGCTCTGCTTCGTCACCTTGAGGAAAAATCCGAGTCCAAGCAATGGAAAGTCGATAGGTTTTAAATCCCATTTCTGCAAAAAGCGCAATATCTTCCTTGTAATGATGGTACATATCAATGGCTTCCTTTGCTGGGTAAAAATAGCCCTCCTCAAACGAAAACATCTTTTTCTGACCTGTAATAATAGCCTCACGGTCTGGACCAATCGGTACCACATCCACATTAGCAAGACCACGGCCATCTTGATTATAAGCACCCTCACATTGATTAGCTGCCGTAGCACCACCCCAGAGGAATCCTTCTGGAAATTGTAGTATTTCTGTCATCACTTTACCTCGATTGATTTATTACTTCTATTATACTAAAAAGGAGGCAAAAAGTTTGGAACCCTCTGGATAATAATAGCACTAAACTTACTTTTATATATACGAAAAAAAGACTGAAACCAGTCTTCTTTTTAAATCAAAGCTGTGATAGCCGTTACTAGGCCAAAAACGATACCTGGTGCATTAGCAGCCGCAAGTGGAATATCTCTTTCTTTCTTGAAAAGACCGTAGTAAACCCAGAGACTACAGTTGATGGCTGCAACCAAGGGCTGGATAAAGTTCCCTTTTTGACCAGCCAGGTTGTTCATAATTTGTGGGAAGTAAGACACATACATCATAACAGACATAAAGGTCGCTACCCAACCTAAAATTTTCATTTGTTTTTCAGACATTTTCAAAACCTCTTTCATTTTTACTGAATCTTATTTTAAAATATTCTTTCAAAACAATCAAGTCTTTAAAACTTTTGTTATAAAGATATAAACTATCACAATCTTGTTATAAGAAAGAGGGAACAGAAAAAAGACCGAATTGCTCCGTTCTGTTTACTCAATCAAATATTAGAAAATGAATACTCCTTTTCAATGAATCGATTGATTGATGGTAAATAAGCCGTTAGAAATTATTGACAGTATCGAAATTTTCTAGTAAAATGAATTTTGTTAATACCTAAATGGTGTGTAGTTTTCTATCAACATAGTCAGGAGAAAAGGAACTTATGCTAAAAAAATTTAATGAATTGTCACTGAAAGATAAGGCTTATCTAATTGGCGGTTTGAGCTTATTAGTCATTGTGATCTCATTTGGTCTACTCAATCGTCAAACAGTAACTGTCAGTCTTGTCTTTACACAACTATCTGCTCCCTTGATTTTGGTGATTTTTACTTGTCTAGTAATCGGGATCATTGCTGGTAGTGCTATTGGTATTAGCTATCACCATAACAAGACTCAAGATCTGAGAAGCCGCATTGCTGAAGCAGAAGCGACTATCAATATAAAAGACAGGGAGCTTGTCCAGTACGAGGAACAGGTGCAACAATTAAAACAGGAAGCCAAACAATAAGTGTAGAAATCATAACCACCCGTGAAAACGGGTGGTTTTTTGTCTCGCACCTAACGGAGCGAGACGGACTGAAAGTCGCATAAATACAAAAAAGATCGAATTGCTCCGATCTTTTTAAGTTTCACTCCAAGAATGTTTAGATAAAAAATTTGATAATAGAATTACCTACTTCATACGATAAAAATCAATCACTAGACCAGCAGGCCCTTTAACTAATAAGGACTCTGTTCCCCAATCCGTTTCACAAAGACCGTGTAAAATCTCGACACCGATCTCTTTTAACCGTTGGTAATTCTGATTTAGATCCTCAATCTCAATATGAAGAATGATTCCTGACTGAAAATCTTCCAAAGGAATCAAATGATTTTGGGACAACATCAGACAGTGACTGCCAATCGTAAACTGAGCAAAACTGTCATCAACATAATCGGACTTTTTATCCAAAATACGCTCCAAGTCAGCACAGACTTGTGGAACATCTGAAACGATAATATCTAATTGATTTAAATTCATTTACTATACTCCATAAAAAGACCGGATTGCTCCGATCTTTTTAAGTTCCACGAAGGAATTATTTAATTGCGCGTGATTGCAAACCTTCTTCTTCCAAGAAGAGACGGAATGGTACGAGTTCTTCTGCTTCGTATTTTTCCTTGAAGGCTTTGATTGCTTCTTCTGAGTGAAGTTTTGGATCCAATTCAAGTACTTCTACTGGAAGTGGACGGTGTTCAGTGATGCGAGCATCGATAACAACAGTTTTACCTTCTTTGCTCAATTTAACAGCTTCTGCAACAACTGCATCGATGTCTTCGATACGGTCAACTGTAAATCCAACAGCTCCTTGAGCTTCAGCGATTTTCGCATAGTCAGCATTAGGGAAGTCACAACCAAACAAGTGTTTGTTTGTGTCTTCGTATTTGTCCTTGATGAAGGCATATTTACCATTTGAGAAGACAACGTTGATAACTGGAAGGTCGTATTGAACGTTTGTGATAACGTCTGGGTAGCACATGTTGAATGCACCGTCACCCATGATGTTCCATACTTGGCGATCTGGATTGTCTTTCTTAGCAGCAATACCACCAGGAAGGGCAATACCCATTGTCGCAAAGAGTGGAGATGTACGCCACATGTTCTTAGGTGTCATGTGAAGGTGACGAGTAGATGTTTGAGTAGTGTCACCTACGTCGATTGAGTAGATAGCGTCTTGATCAGCATGTTTGTTGATTGCATTGTAAACTTGGTACAATTGCAATTCACCCTCAGTTTTACCTTCGAGTTTGTTCATGTAATCACGCCAGTTTTGGTTGTTCTTCACGTTTGCACGCCACCATGGAGTTGATTCAACTGGGTTCACTTTGTCAAGGATTGCTTTCGCTGCTTGACCTGCATCACCAAGAATAGAAGCATCAAGGGCATGTCGTTTACCAAGTTTGTAAGGGTCGATATCGACTTGGATGAATTTTTCAGTGTTCTTGAAGGCTTCGTAAACTTCAGCAAATGGGAAGTTTGAACCAAGGAAAAGAACTGTGTCTGCTTCAAAGACCACTTCGTTGGCTGGTTTCCAACCAACACGGTAAGCAGAACCTGTCAAACCTTCGTAGTTCCATTCGAACGCTTCGAAGTTTTTACCAGTTGTGATGATTGGCGCTTTGATTTTACGTGACAATTCAGTGATTACTTCACCAGCTTTAACACCACCGTAACCAGCGTAGATAACTGGACGTTCAGCGTTGTTCAAAATTTCAACAGCTTTGTCGATTTCAACTTCGTTCAAAGCAGGAGCGATGAATGAACGCTCGTATGAACCTGAACCGTAGTATGAGTTTTCGTCGATTTCTTGGAAACCAAAGTTTACTGGAATTTCAACGACAGCTGGACCTTTTTTAGAAACGGCAGCACGGCAAGCTTCGTCAATCACTTTTGGCAATTGCTCTGCGTAAGCTACACGTTTGTTGTAAACAGCGATACCGTTGTACATTGGGTTTTGGTTCAATTCTTGGAAGGCATCCATGTTCAATTCGTTAACTGGACGTGATCCAAGGATAGCAAGGAATGGAGTGTTATCCATAGCTGCATCGTAAACACCATTGATCAAGTGAGTTGCACCAGGTCCACCTGAACCAACTGCAACACCGATAGATCCGCCAAATTTAGCCTGCATAACCGCTGCAAGAGCACCTGTTTCTTCGTGGCGAACTTGCAAGAAACGGATATCTTTGTCTTCAGCCAAAGCGTCCATAAGTGAGCTGAGTGTTCCTGATGGGATACCGTAGATAGTGTCTACACCCCATGTTTTCAATACGTTGAGCATTGCTGCAGATGCAGTAATTTTCCCTTGAGTCATAATGATAACTCTCCTTCAAATATTTTTAAAACTTGATAAATCCGTTTTCATATACTAATTGGAAACGTTTCAGCAAATTTTTACTCTACTACTTTACCACATTTGTTTTTGGTCTCCTAAGAATGTGCTCAGAAGTTTTTATTCTCTATTACAGTACAGTTTGAAAACGTTTTATACAACTGTTTTATAATAAAAAGCGAGCAAGCTCGCTTTTAGTCTATTTTACTAAAGTTTAGCATGAGTGAACTGGTTAAAACAGATACAGAACTAAAAGCCATGGCTAGACCAGCCAGTTCTGGATTGAGAACGAGACCAATTCCTGAAAAGACTCCTGCTGCAATCGGAATACCAATGAGGTTATAGATAGAAGCCCAGAAAAGATTGAGTAGAATACGATTAAAGGTCTTCTTACTCATATCAAAAGCACGTGCCAATCCTAGTAAATTGTTGGTTGTAAGGACAAGATCTGCTGATTCAATGGCAATATCTGTTCCAGCTCCCATAGCAATCCCCACATCCGCTACACTAAGGGCTGGCGCATCATTGATACCATCTCCGATAAAGGCTACTTTACCAGCCTGTTGAAGTTGATGGATTTCATGCGCTTTTTCTTCTGGCAAAACACCAGCAATGACCTCTTCGATACCAATCTGGTCTGCAATAGCTCGCGCCACTCCAGCATTATCTCCTGTCAACATCACTGTTCGGAGACCACGTTTTTTCAGCTGACTGATGGCAAGCTTGGCATTTTCTTTGGGAATATCTTGCAGGGCAAGCAAGCCTTTGATTTCATTGTCAACAGCCAAGTACACAACTGTCTTAGCTTCTTTTTCCAGTTCTTCTAGTTTTTCCTGATAAGCGCTCGAAATATCCATGCCATCTAGCATTTTAGCATTTCCAAGCAAGACTTGTTTCCCATTGATTTGCCCTGAAACACCTTTTCCGTGTAGGGCTTGGAAATTTTCTACAGGTTGAAGCTCAAGTCCTGCTTCACTCGCTCGCTTGATAATAGCTTGAGCCAGTGGGTGTTGAGAGGCTTCTTCCAAAGAGGCAGCTAAGCCAAGTACTTCTGTCTCGTCGCCAATGATATCAGTGACCACTGGTTTTCCTTCCGTCAAAGTTCCTGTTTTATCAAAGACGAGAGTTTGGACTTTCTGGATTTCCTGTAGGACGGTTCCATTTTTTAGGAGAACCCCCATCTTGGCACTCCGCCCTGTTCCTACCATGAGGGCTGTTGGTGTTGCAAGACCTAGGGCACAAGGGCAAGCGATAATCAAAACTGCCACACCATAAAGTAGAGAGGTCACAAAACTAGCCCCAAGTAAGACAAACCAAATCCAAAAAGTCAAAATCGCTAAAATGACAACTGCTGGGACAAAAATTCCTGAAATCTTATCCGTCAAATCCTGAATCGGTGCACGGCTGGTCTGGGCTTTCTTCACAAAGTCCACAATCTGAGCCAAGACAGTCTCTGAACCAACTTTTTCTGCTTTAAAAACCAGTGTTCCACTATTATTGATAGTGGAGCCAATCACAGTATCTCCAACTGTTTTGTCTACCGGCAGGCTCTCACCTGTCACCATGGATTCATCAATACTGGAGACACCTTCGACAACAACACCATCAACCGCGATCTTTTCACCGGGACGCACTCGAATCAGGTCACCTACCTTGACTTGCTCCAAGGGAACTTGGACATAGCTATCCTCACGCAAGACTTCTGCTGTTTTAGCCTGCAAATCTAGTAATTTCTCCACAGCTTGAGAAGTGTTTTTTCGCATTTTTTCCTCAAAAACCGCCCCCAAAAGAACGAAGAAGAGGATAAATCCAGCACTTTCAAAGTAAACAGGGAGACCAGCAAAGAGAGCAACTAGACTATAGAGATAGGCTACTAGGGTTCCCAGTGCCACCAAGGTATCCATGTTGGCATTGTGCTTTTTAAAACTAGCCCAAGCACTTTGGATATAAGGACCACCGGCCACTAGCATGATAGGCGTCGTGGCTAAAAAGGTGCCCCAATGCATGACTGGATGACTGATAGTCCCTGTCAACATCCCAATCATGAGAATAACTAGCGGCACAGTAAAGATACTGGTAATCCAAAAACGTTGCAAAAGTGACAAAGATTTTCGCGTCTTCTCAACTACGATATAACTCCCCTTTTGCATCTTCATGCCACATGAAAATTCATGTTGCCCCAACTCTTGAGGCGTAAAACGAATTGTCTTCTCCTCGTCCACGCCGATTGGTTCCAAGATACCTTCTTCTTCAAAAAGGATTTCTTTGTAACAGTTTGATGGCGTCACACGATGAAAAGTTATCTCAGCCGGAATCCCTTTTTGAAGCTGAATATGAGCTGGATGATAGCCTTTTTCAGCTCGGATACGGATTTTTTGAATGCCATTTTCTAGGCTTGCTTTCACAATTTCTGTCATAGTCTCCTCCTACTCTACAATCATCTTGCCGTGCATCATGTTCATACCACATGCAAAGCCAAACTCTCCAGTCTGCTCAGGTGTGATTTCCACTACATACTCTTCACCCATAGGAAGATCCGCATGCACACCAAAATCTGGAAAGACGATCTGATCTAGACAGGGTGAAGGGTCCTTGCGGTCAAAGACAATGCGGGCTGGCACTGATTTTTTAAGAATAATCAACTCAGGCGTATAGCCCCCCATGACTTCCACTCGGATCTCTTGGTAACCCTTTTTTTGCTGGGCCTTTTGTCCAGATTTTTCAGGCTTTTTGAAAAACCAAAACAAGATAAACGCGATAAGGGCAATACAAATAATGGTTACAATACTATTTAACATGACGTCTCCTTTACATACAATTACATCTTACTTCTGTTACAGCGCTTGATTTCTTCTTAGAAATCACAGCTTCTAAGTCTTCCAAGTCAGCCAAAGTGAAATCACATTCCACAATCAAATCAGCCAACAAGTTCTTAATCCTACGAGAACAAACCTTGTCTTTGATATCTTGGACAAGCAAGTCTCGACTCTGGTCCAGAGTTAAAAGGGCTGAATAGACAAAGAACTTGCCTTCTTTTTTCCTTGTCAGACACTCTTTCTCAACTAAACGAGCCAAAAGAGTTTGAATGGTCGACTTGGACCAGTCGAACCGCTCCGCCAGAACCCTGATCAAATCCGTACTGGTCTGCTCTCCTTGCATCCAAATAATCTTCATGACCTGCCATTCTGCATCTGAAATCTGCATCATCACACCTCCTAAATCTACATTTGTCGATTACAGTTATTAGTATACTCTCAAAATCTACATTTGTCAACTATAATTTTTATTATTTTTTCGAAAAATAGAATTCTAATCCTGTAACGAGAGATTTGCAGTCAAATTTCACTATATAAACTATAAAAATATGCTATACTGTAGAAAAAAGAAAACAACCACTAGGGGTGCGTAAAGCTGAGATTAACGACTGTTATATCCCTTTGACTCAATCTAGGTAATGCTAGCTGATGGAAGTGGAAATGATAATGAGGACTAGCTAGTCTTCTATTGCTTTCCTCAAACAGACTAGCTTGTTCTTGAGAATACAAACTTCAGTTGGTTGGGAGGTTTTAGATGACTTATTTACCCGTTGCTCTATCCATTGCAGGAACTGACCCTAGTGGCGGTGCTGGCATTATGGCTGATTTGAAGTCATTCCAAGCGAGAGATGTCTATGGAATGGCCGTTGTCACCAGCCTTGTCGCTCAAAATACCAGAGGTGTTCAATTAATCGAGCACGTCTCCAACCAAATGCTGGAAGCTCAATTGGAGAGTGTCTTTTCGGATATCAAACCTCAGGCTGTGAAAACTGGTATGTTGGCAACTACTGAGATCATGGAGATCATCCAACCCTACCTTAAAAAGCTGGACTGTCCCTATGTGCTGGACCCTGTTATGGTCGCTACGAGTGGGGACACCCTGATTGATACCAGTGCGAGAAGCTTCCTAAAAACAAACCTACTTCCCCTTGCAACCATTATCACTCCCAATCTTCCTGAAGCAGAAGAGATTGTTGGTTTTTCAATCCATGATCCAGAAGACATGCAGCGTGCTGGTCGCCTGATTTTAAAAGAATTTGGTCCTCAGTCTGTAGTTATCAAAGGTGGTCATCTTGAAGGTGGTGCCAAGGATTTCCTCTTTACCAAGGAGGAACAATTTGTCTGGGAAAGTCCACGAATTCAAACCTGTCACACCCATGGTACTGGATGTACTTTTGCTGCAGTGATTACGGCTGAACTAGCCAAGGGGAAGACCCTTTATCAGGCAGTCGATAAGGCCAAGGCCTTTATCACAAAAGCCATCCAAGACGCCCCTCAACTCGGTCATGGTTCTGGCCCAGTCAACCATACAAGCTTTAAAGATTAAGAAAAAACTCTCTAGTTCCCACTATAAGGGAATTAGAGAGTTTTTGATTAGGAAATAATGTCATCTAGCTTTGTTAAAAAAGCTTGCGTTTTTGCTTCTATATCTTCTGCCTGCATCAAATCACGGACAACGGCTACCCCTGCTATACCAGTTTCAGCAAGTTGGTCAATATTCTCTGACGTCAGGCCTCCGATAGCAACTACTGGAATGGCGACCGTTTGGCAAATTGTTTTCAAGGTTGAAATCAGGGTGATAGGCGCATTTTCTTTGGTCGTAGTCGGGAAAATGGCTCCTGTTCCCAAGTAATCCGCACCCGATGTTTCCGCCTCAAGAGCCCTTTTTACTGTTTTAGCAGTGACACCGAGGATTTTTTCAGGACCCAAGACTTTGCGGGCAACCGAAACTGGTAGTTCATCGTCGCCTATATGCAACCCAGCAGCATCAACCGCGAGACAAACATCCAAACGATCATCGATAATCAAGGGGACCTGATAGGCATCGGTTATTTCCTTGACTTGTTTTGCCAGTTGATAGTATTGATTGGTGGTGAGATTTTTTTCTCGTAGTTGGATGATGGTAACACCTGAACGGCAGGCCGTCTCGACTTTTTCAAGAAAGTTTTCCAAGGAATCTTGGTAGCGATTGGTTACCAGATATAGTCTGAGTGCTTCTCTATTCATAAAAGTCTCCTTTGATAGCATCTAGCCAATTTTTATCTCTTTTTAGAAGAGAGAGCTGATTGAGAGTTTGAAAGCGGAAATCTTCCAATCCCATTCCTTGAACAAGAATTCTCTCAGCAGAAATATTGAGATAAGAAACCGCTAAGCACGAAGCTTCAAAGGCAGTCTTTCCTTGGCTGAGAAAAACGGCAGTCAAGGCTCCAACCAGGTCTCCTGTCCCCGTTATCCAGTCTAATTCGTCACAGCCATTTCCCAATACAGCAACTTGATTCTCTGAAACTATGAGGTCCTTAGGTCCAGTTACTAAGAATGACATACCAGGATAAAGCTGACACCAGTCTTTCAAGACTTGAAGTAAATCCTCAGTTTCTTGATCTTTATGGCTAGCATCAACTCCAACTCCGTGGTGCTTTAAACCAACAAGACTTCGGATTTCCGACATATTCCCTTTAAGGACTGTGGGCTTGTATTCTAAAAGATCTCTGACTAAGGTCTTTCGAATGGGAGATGCTGCTAGGCCAACCGCATCTACTACCATTGGGAGACAAGCTTGGTCTGCATAAGAAGCTGCCCTACGGATTGCTTTTTCCTTCTCGGCTGACAAATGCCCCAAATTGATAAAGAGGGCTTGACTTTGCTTAGTAAAATCAAGAACTTCACGAGGGTCATCTGCCATGACAGGTTTGCATCCTAGAGCCAAAATGCCATTAGCCAGCATCTCACAGGAAATCTCATTGGTGATGCAGTGAATCAAGGAACTGGTTGCCAGAGGGAAAGGATTTGTAAATGCCTGCATCAGTCTATCCTTTCTCCAAAGAAATATCCCTGCACTTTTTTAAAGAATTCCTGCTTGATTAAAAATCGAAAGGCGAGGAAAGCTATGGCTGTACCGATCAAGGTCGCTCCGAAAAATCTCGGAGTATAGATAAACCAGCTGAGCTTGGCCGCAGATCCGGTAAAGAGAACCATGACAGGATAGGAAACAATAGAACCGATAATCCCTGTTCCCAAGATTTCTCCTAGGGCAGAATAGTGAAATTTCCGACCATACTTATAAAAGAGACCTGCAAGGAGGGCTCCAAAAGTAGCTCCTGTGAGGGCCAAAGGGGGAATGCCCTGAGTTGACATACGGATAAAGGCTGTGGCTGTAGCCATGATCAAGGCATAAACAGGTCCCATCAAGATCCCTGCTAGGATATTGACTACACTGGACATCGGTGCCATTCCCTCAATTCGAAAGATGGGTGTAAGAACTACGTCAAGAGCAATCATCATGGATAAAATGGTTAATTTGTGAACTTGTAGTTGGTGGTTTCTCATTTTCTATTTCTTCTCTTTTTCTAAGGACTGCAAATCACTCGTCCAGGTTTGATGTTGGTAAGCCATCTCCCAAAACTTGGCTTCCATGTGGACACTTCGGTGGAAAGCCTCTAGCATTTTTTGTTTGTCCGTCTCGTCGCTTTCTCGATAGAGCTGATTGACCAGGGCTTCTTCCTCTTTAATCTGCTGTTCTAACTCATCGGTGATATAGGTTTCAATCCACTGTTGATAAAGAGGATTCGGGGATGGTTTGCGATTAAGTTCCTTGCCCAAATCATGGTATAGCCAAGGACATGGAAGCAAACTAGCAAAAGCAATCCCCAAGTTTGCTTCTGCAAATTGTCGATAAATATGCGAAATGTAATGATAACAGGTTGGAGCAATCGGTTGCTCCTCCATTTCCTGGTCGTTGATTCCTAATTCCTTGAAAAATTGTTGACGGATAAATAATTCACCCTCCACTAGACTCTGAGCATTTTGTTTCAAGAGTCTTTTCATCTCCTCGTTGGAAGTCTTATCAGCCAAGAGGTGATAGGCTTCTGAAAAAGACTTCAGGTAGTAGGCATCCTGAATCAGGTAATAGCGGAAAATAGAAGGTTCTAAATTCCCCTCTTGTAACTGTAAAACAAAGGGGTGATGAAAGGAAGCCTGCCAAGCTTCCTTGGATAATTCCATCGCAATATCTGTAAATTCCATAATAACTCCTTTATAAAAATAGACTGGTTTGAAGTAGTAAAAAGAACAGTAGGTAGATTAATTTTGTTTTTTTAGAAATATAAAAAGTCCGATAGCGATTCTCCAACTGCGCATGTTCGTCATATCCATGTGCAGACAGAGCTCTCAAGTAGAGATGGCGCCATCTAAAGACCGTCATCAGAACCTTGCTGTAAATCAAGGGCGACCAAACATGCAATTTTTGACCACGCAATAAGCAAGCTTCCTTGAGGGACTTGATTTCCTGCTGAATGAGGGGAAAGGCATTGAATACCACAATCAAGGCATAGGCCCAAGAACGCGACAGCCCCTTTTGAGCCAAGTACAAGAGAAGCTCTTTTAAGGAAATACTGGAAACAAAGACAAGGCCGATACAAACCGTCACAAAAGCCCTCGTTCCAAGCATGACTGCCTGCGAAGCATCCCCATGTAACTGTACTGCCCAATAGTTGGCGAAGGATGGCAAAATGGCGAGCACAATCATCCAAGCCAACATCTTAAATCGACGGTGGTAGAGCATGAAGAGAATGCAAAATGCGACTACTGAAAGATTAAGAGCAATCGAAGGAATGAAGGATGTTTCCAAGGATAAAATTAGCAAGAAAAGACTGAGTATCGGTGTCCGGGTTGCTACTTTGACCATACTATCTCACCTCCCCTTGGGTATTACTACTCTGAGATGTGAGTGGTTTGGTAATTGTCACTTCTTTCACATGACTGAGACCCTGACTAGTCATCTCAATCCAATAATCGACCACAGAGATCAAGGGATCTAAACGATGGCTAATGATCAAAAAACTTCTTCCCTGATTTCTATCCTCCAACATCCACTGACAAAAATAATAGCAGGCTCTATTATCCAAACCAGCAAATGGCTCATCTAGCAAGATCACAGAAGCCTTGCTGGTCAAGATGGTCAAAAGCTGAAGAATCTTTTGCTGGCCACCACTTAATTGATAGGGACTCTTATCAAGCGCCTGCTCCAAATTAAAATATCGTAAAGCTTGGAGAATCCGCTGATTTCTTTCAGAGTCTGGACTATCTAATTGAAGCTCTTCTCGCAGACTGGCTCTGATAAACTGCTTCTCAGCTTCCTGAACAACACCCGTCAGATCACGATACAAACTCTTTTTCTTTTTCAGGACTGTCCCCTTCCAGGTAATGCGCCCCTTATACTTTTGAAATTGAAGAATAGACCGAAAGAGGGTTGATTTCCCAACACCATTATCACCCAAAATACAGGAGATTCCTTGGTAGAATGTAAAATCCGCAATTGAAAAGAGAGGACGCTTATCCAGCTCACAAGTCGTTCTATCCATATGGAACAATTCCGGGCTAGAAGCAACATTCTTTGAAGAAACCTGTGTCATCTCAGAGGTAGGGATTTGAAACACTTCCCTTAGTTGTCCATCTCTTAGCTCCACCATATGGTCGATATAGGCTTCATAGTCTGATAAATCATGGTCACACAGGATGACTGTCTTCCCATCAAGAGCCAACTCTTTTAGAATCTCCAATATCTCGATTCTGCTCTTGCGGTCAATAGAAGCAAAGGGCTCATCCAAGAGATAGACCCTAGGATTCATAGCAAAGAGAACAGCTAGCGCAGCCTTTTGCTTTTCCCCACCTGATAGGTGATGGATGGGACGGTTCAAGATTGCCTTACAGCGACATTGCCGAACCACCTCTGCTATTTTAGAATCAATCTCTTGAAGGGGATGGCCGATATTCTCCAAGGTAAAAATCAGCTCCTCAAACAAGTTCTCCATGGTAAATTGATGATTGGGATTTTGAAAGAGAATGCCAACCGTCTGGACACGTTCGATGATAGAAAGCTGACTGACCTCACTCCCATTTATCAGGACTTGACCGCTATAGGGAAGAGAACTGACTTGGGCAATCATTTGAAAGAGACTGGATTTTCCTGAACCACTGCTCCCAACTAACAAGGTGAAGGCTTGCGCATGAAAAGTAAAATCAAGCGGCTCAGAGAAGATTGGGGACTGAATCGCTCGTAGTTCCAGCCCCATCTATGCCTTGCCCCCAGCTGCAAACTGATGATAAAGTTTGACAATGGCACGAACCAAGATGGTACAGAAGAAAAAGACAGAAATAAAGCGCACCACAAGCAAGGAAAGGACAAAAGGAAGGGAGAAGGCGTAGTAACCTAACTTAATGTATTCATAGACAAAGCTAAAAAGGGTAATCCCAATACTATTAGCAGTTAGAGAGAGCCAACTTTCATAGCGATTCTTGGTCACAAGAAAGCCAAATTCACTTCCCAGACCTTGAACCAAGCCAGACAACAGAGCACCTAGACCGAATTGGCTACCATAAAGAACTTCAGCAAGTGCAGCAAGCACTTCTCCAATCGTTGCGCTTCCCACTCTTGGAACAAAGATGGCAGCAATGGGCGCAGCCATACACCAGAGACCAAAGAGGATTTCATTGGCAAAGGCCTGCAAGCCAAGAGGGGCTAAAATCAGAGTGAGGATATCAAACAGATAGCCAGATCCCACAAAAACGCCACCAAAAAAGATAGACAAGAAAGCAAGTAAAATAACATCTTTTAATTGCCATTTTTTATAACTTAAAAATAGCATAAAAATCTAGTTATCCGCATAAAAACTGGACTTATCACACTTTATCAAGGTCAAAACCACTCAATTTACTACTAATTTACTACTTATGAATGAGCTTTGATACGACGATTTATC
>NZ_JAQFJH010000041.1:0-1185 GCF_030440025.1 Streptococcus sp. SO2 | reverse complement strand
AGTTACCAGCTGGGACCAATTCATAAGTCTTACCGTCTTTTTCAATCTCTTGTGGACGGTTGTCTACAACTGTGTCGTAGTCTTTGTCTACTGGTTGAGCATCTTCGTCGGTTACATCTGACTTGATTGTCTTACCTTCTGTATCTACATAGTGGACATAAACGTTACCCTTAGGCTCAGCTGGTGTTTCTTTAAGTTTGTATACATAGGTTACATTCTTATCACCTTCGATAACTTTACCTGTTGTTGGGTCTGTTGACTTCAAGTGACCTTGATCATCTACTTCACCTACTGTGTAGTTACCGGCTGGAACCAATTCGTAAGTATTACCTTCGAATTCAATCTCTTGTGGACGGTTGTCTACAACTGTGTCGTAGTCTTTGTCTACTGGTTGAGCATCTTCGTCGGTTACATCTGACTTGATTGTCTTACCTTCTGTATCAACGTAGTGGACATAAACGTTACCCTTAGGCTCAGCTGGTGTTTCCTTAAGTTTGTATACATAGGTTACATTCTTATCGCCTTCGATAACCTTACCAGTTGTTGGGTCTGTTGACTTCAAGTGACCTTGGTCATCTACTTCACCTACTGTGTAGTTACCAGCTGGGACCAATTCATAAGTCTTGCCTTCGAATTCAATCTCTTGTGGACGGTTGTCTACAACTGTGTCGTAGTCTTTGTCTACTGGTTGAGCTTCTTCGTCGGTCACATCTGACTTGATGGTCTTGCCTTCTGTATCTACATAGTGGACATAAACGTTGCCCTTAGGCTCAGCTGGTGTTTCTTTAAGTTTGTAAACATAGGTTACATTCTTATCACCTTCGATAACTTTACCTGTTGTTGGGTCTGTTGACTTCAAGTGACCTTGATCATCTACTTCACCTACTGTGTAGTTACCGGCTGGAACCAATTCGTAAGTATTACCTTCGAATTCAATCTCTTGTGGACGGTTGTCTACAACTGTGTCGTAGTCTTTGTCTACTGGTTGAGCATCTTCGTCGGTTACATCTGACTTGATGGTCTTACCTTCTGTATCAACGTAGTGGACATAAACGTTGCCCTTAGGCTCAGCTGGTGTTTCTTTAAGTTTGTATACATAGGTTACATTCTTATCACCTTCGATAACCTTACCAGTTGTTGGGTCTGTTGACTTCAAGTGACCTTGATCATCTACTTCACCTACTG